>CAZVVR010000007.1:0-19029 GCA_964630605.1 uncultured Mageeibacillus sp.
TGACCTGCGGCCAGCCAAACTTCTCCGACTAAAATATCCTGGAGAACAACCTCATGTTCTATGGTTGACACGGTTATTTTATACTTATCAAAAGACGCTTCCAGTTGGGGAAGTTTTATCTGGAAATAACCGTCACGCTCAGTAAAATCATCTTCTTCGTAAATAATGCCGTAACGGCCGGCATTTTCCTGCTCACTTATTTCATCTACGGCCAGGCGTTCGACCCTTAGATGAACTTTGCTTTTTTCAGGTGCAAAACCATATAGACGACTGACTACTCCTTGCTGTAAGACCATGCCATCGCGATAGACCGTTGCCAATTTGATCACTACATCACTCCTGCTTTAACTAATTAAATAATTTATATTAATTTCATATCAATAAAAACATCCGTACACTGGCATATTATACACATTAAAAGCATTCTTCAGAAAGAAATACTGCGTGTCGGATCACCTGGATGTTGCTGACTGATTCTTGCGTCAGAGTTCCCCGATCCTGCAAAGACTGCAAAAAATTATCTGGTCTCATATTATCCTGACTGCCTGCAACACTAATCACACGAACTTTATCTTCAGAAACATTTTTAGTTTGTAAAATTTGAGCTGCCAGATCAATCTCGCGGCTTTTGCCTTTCCGTGTTCTTAAAAAAATCACAGGATCGCCGGTAAAAACTTTTTTATAAGCCGAGCCCACTCCGCTACCGATAAATTCATAGTCTGCGGCTTCTACCAAAGACATAATGCTTTTTCTCCGATTAAAATCAATATATTCCGCATGTCTGACACTTAAACCAGGGGGCAAATTAAAGTTAAGCGTTGTTAAAGCTGTGTTCAGATCAATTTTTTCAGTCAGTTCCAGTTCAAAAGGTTCATAACGGGTTTCTATACCGCAACCGACAGGCAGCGCGAAAACCATGAGAGGCCTGGGGTTATAAGCCTGTTCGCTCCAGGCTAACGGCCAGCGAGCCCTTGACAAAGCCCGCTCAAACAAACGCATCATATCCAGATGGGCTAAATAAACCGGAGCTCCGCAGCGTTCATAGAATAAACGCAACTTAAAAGTTTCAGCTGCTTTTTTATTATTTTCTGAGAAAGATTTTTTATCGTCCGGTTCAGTAATATAATTTTCTACAGCAGATGGGTCTGTGAAAGTGGTTTTATCTGCAGAGTTACTTAAAGGTTTTTTCTGCCATTGCAAGCAAATACCACATTGATCTTTCTGCAAGCCGCAATAACTGCACAAATCCATGCATGAAGATGTTGTCTTTTCTTCCAGAGCCAATTCAAGTTCTTTCAGGAGAAAACGCTTGCTGACGCGAATATCCATATGATCCCATGGCAATACTGTCTTTGTATCACGTTCACGCGTGTAATCATGGCTGTTTAAACCACATTCTTGCAGAGCCTGGTCCCAGCGCTCGGCCGAAAAGTACTCGTGCCAGGCATCAAGAAAGCTGCCTTTTTGCCAGGCTTTTTCAATAACGGGAGCCAGTCGGCGGTCCCCGCGTGCCAAAACACCTTCAATACGTGAGCTTTCATAATCGTGCCACTGTAACGAAATACGACGGTCACGCAACAACTCGGTTAGAAGCTGCACCCTTTCTTTCATCTGGACCGGGGTAATCTGCTCTACCCACTGAAAAGGAGTCCAGGCTTTGGGTATAAAAAATGAAATTGAAGCTGTAATTTTTGGTTTGCGCGGCCGGTTTTCGTGCGGAATATCACTCCAAACTTGCAACACTTTCCAGCAAAGATCGGCTATACCCCTGACATCTTCCTCAGTTTCTGTTGGCAGGCCCAACATAAAATAAAGCTTGATATTACTCCAGCCACCATTAAAAGCGATATTGCAAGCCTCTAATAAATCCTCTTCTGTAATATTTTTATTAACAACGTTACGCAGCCTCTGTGTGCCGGCCTCAGGTGCAAAAGTGAGACCGGCCTTTCTGGTACCGGAAACCTGCTCCATTAAACTAAAGTCAAAGGAATCCAGACGTAAGGACGGCAAAGACAAATTTACATGACAATCGGCTGTTTTTTCAATTAAAGCAGTCATCAATTCGTTACGTTTACTGTAATCACTGGTGGACAATGAAAGTAAACCTAATTCATCAGAACCGGTAGCAGCAAGCAATTTTTCAGTGTACTCAAGCAATGTGGGCACAGATCGCTCACGAACCGGCCGGTATATATAACCTGCCTGGCAAAAGCGACAACCGCGTGAGCAGCCGCGAAATAATTCCAGAACGGCCCGGTCATGGACCACTTCCAAAGAAGGCACCAGAGGTTTTACCGGATAAATAATATCATCGAGATTGGGTTCCAAACGCCGTTTTACTACCGACGGAGCTGAAGGTTCAAGAATACTTAAGCCAGCAAAGCTGTTTTCGCTATAGAAGGGTTTATAAAAACCTGGCACATATATCCCGTCAAGCCCGGATGCAGCGCGTAAAAAGGCTGCACGGGAGCCTGCTTGCTGTTTGAATTCGCTATAAAGCTCTAATAGTTCAGGCAATACCGTTTCCCCTTCTCCCAGCAGTATAAGATCAAAAAAATCTGCCATAGGTTCCAGATTGCAAGTGATAGGACCTCCGGCGATTATGAGGGGATGTGACTCCTCACGTTCAGCTGCATAGAAGGGTATTGCAGCCAAAGCCAGCATTTCCAGCACGGCAGTATAAGAAAGTTCATAATGTAAGCTGAAAGCAAGAACATCAAAATCAGACAAAGGAGTGCCCGATTCAATTGATTCCAACAAAATGTCTTCCGCCTGCATGATTTCACGCATATCAACAGCAGGCATAAACACCCTTTCACAGAACATTTTTGCTCTGGCGTTAATTGCCTGATAGAGAATCTGTAAAGCCAGATTTGACATGCCGATTTCATATATGTCCGGAAAACAAAAAGCTACGTGCAGTCGTTCTGCTTTAGCCAATTTTGTGAAAGATTCTGTTTTATCAATTTGATTCCATTCGCCACCTGTATAACGGCTCGGTTTTTCCACACGTCCCAAAACTGCGCGTGACTGCATTTTTTTCACATTTGTCATTTTTTTATTCAATTACTTATTTGATTCTTTCATTAATTTTGTGTGCAGATCTTCAAAACCCGGCTTGCCCAGTAATGCAAACATGTTTTTCTTATAAGCTTCTACTCCGGGCTGATCAAAGGGATTTATGGCATCCAGATAGGCACTGAGAGCGCAAGCTTTCTCAAAGAAATATATTAAAGCTCCCAAGGAATAAGGGGAACGGTCGGTCACCTCCAGGCTCATATTGGGAACTCCACCACGCACATGCGCCATGCTGGTGCCCAGGGCTGCTGTCTGGTTAATCTCATGCAAACGTTTACCAGCCAGATAATTCAGCTGATCAGAATCATCTTCCTGCTTTGGTACTGTCAATCTGTGCCGCGGTTTTTTGAAGAGAACTGAAGTTTCAAAAAATATCCGCCTGCCATCTTGTATATACTGACCGATCGAATGCAAATCGGTGGTAAAATTCGCCCCCACCGGAAAAATACCACGGCCATTCTTGCCTTCGCTTTCACCGTAAAGCTGCTTCCACCACTCAGTAAACATCATCATTGAAGGTTCATAATTTACCATCATCTCCAGCAGATAGCCGCGTTGGGAGAGAACATGCCGCATCAGTGCATAAGTAATACAATCGTCAATATTGTCGTAATTAAATTCGAGGTATTCCTCATAGGCCCACTGAGCGCCCGCCAACAACTCCCGGATGTCGATGCCCGCCACTGCAATCGGTAAAAGTCCCACCGGGCTTAAAACTGAATAGCGACCACCGATATCTTCAGGTACTATCAAAGAATCCACTTTTTCCTCGTTCGCATAACTACGCAAAGCTCCTTTATCGGCATCAGTTGTAACCACAATCCTTTGCTTTAATTCTTCAGGACTGTATTTTTTCTCCATAAAAGAACGCAAAATACGGAATGCAATGGCTGTTTCTGTAGTGGTACCTGATTTTGAAACTACATTGAGACTGATATCGTAATCTTGCAAAATTTCGCAAAGTTCAGACAAATAATCTTCGCTGAGCTGATGCCCCGCAAACAAGACCAGTGGCGCTTTATGTTTTGATTTATCCAAAAAAGCCGGAAAATGGTGGCCGCAAGCTTCAATCACAGCTCTGGCCCCAAGATATGACCCGCCAATCCCCAATACCAGAAATATGTCACTGGTTTTGCGCAGACGTGCTGCCAGTTTTTCAATTTTCTGCAAATCTTTTTCAGAATTTATTTGTGGCAGATGATACCAGCCGGTGAATTCAGAACCAGGACCGGTTCCGCTTTCCAATTGCTTGTGTGCGGTTTCCATAAAAGGAAGCAAGTTTTTTAACTCCTCTTCCGAAATAAAGGGCATCGCTTGTTGGATCTTCAGCTTCAACATGGCATGTTCCTCCTTGAGATTGCCTGATATCGTATCTGATGCATGAATCTCATTTATCATAGCTTCTAATTATAACGAAAAAAAGCTCTAATGTATCGGTATGAATTACAGCTGTTATACGAATGAAAAATCTTACTTTTTGTCGGCTGCTGAAGTATCGGCTGAAGGGCGTACACGATAAAGCTCATTATCGCCGCCGGTAACTCTGACTAATCTACCTTTGGAAATATATTGAGAGGATATGGCAGGAAAAGTCTTAAATGGTTGAGCTTTTTCTTCACCGGTTAGTGCAATTTCATCTTCTTTTTCTGCAGATAATAATGAACGGATTTCGCCTCTGGTATTAGGCCGCAGTTCTGTTACTGCAATAGCACGCAAACCGATCAAAGTGGAATCATTTTCTGCTATCTCCTTTTTGGCAGCCGCTTCCGTCTTTTTTCTGGCCCACCTGAAAACAAAAAGTGCCAGCCCCAGTACTACCAGGGCCAGCATTAATATACGAACTAACTGATTTATCTGCGGTATGCTCATAGCTTTTTCAAACTTAGTATTTTATTCTCCCAGATAAAAGCGTAGTTGCCACTATCATCAAAATAAGGCCCCCCCATATCAGGAGACTCGGTCTCGGCTCCCACATTGTCCGCTGCGTCGACAGTAACTTTCTCAGCATAATCAAGATCGCCGGCCAACCAGAGATCAGCCAGAACATCTTCAACCCGCCGTTGGATTTTACGACGCAGAGGCCTGGCACCATACTTCGGTTCGTAGCCTTCTTCAGCCAACAGGTCCCTGGCATCATCGGTAACCTGCAATTCGATGTTACGGCGCTTCATATCTGCGATCGGTTCTTTTAACATCAAGTCAACAATTGCTCTGATTTCTTGAGCTGATAATTCATGGAAAACTACCGTTTCATCGATACGGTTAAGGAATTCAGGACGGAAAATATCTTTAAGAACTCCGTCAATACGCTCTTCCATCGCTACATGTCCATCAACTCCAAAGCCTATTGCATTGGCTTTTAGCGTTGTTCCAGCGTTACTGGTCATCACTATAATACAGTTTTCAAAGCTAACTACACGACCATGGCTGTCAGTTAGCCTGCCATCATCCATAATCTGTAACAAAACATTGTAAACATCAGCGTGAGCCTTTTCAATCTCATCAAACAGCAACACGCTATAAGGCTTACGTCGAATCTGCTCTGTCAGCTGTCCGCCGTCATCATAGCCAACATAACCTGGCGGAGAACCTATAAGCTTGCTCACAGTGTGAGCCTCCATATATTCAGACATATCAAGTCTGACCAGAGCTTCTTCCGTGTCAAACATTACTTCAGACAAAGCCTTAACTAGCTCGGTTTTACCTACTCCGGTAGGTCCGACAAAAAGGAATGTAGCTGGCTTGTTTTCCTGGCTGAAACCGGCTCTGTGTCTTCTGATAGCTCGTGATAAGGCGTTTACAGCCTCATTTTGCCCTACAACACGCTCGTGCAATCTCTCTTCCAGCTGAATCAGACGTGTAGTTTCTTCTTCCGTCATGCGTACAACAGGGATACCTGTCCACATTTCCACTACGGCTGCAATATCCTGAGTTTCTATTTCAATAGGCGGACAGTTTTTAGCTGCTTCTTCTCTTTGTGACCGTACACGCATCAGCTCTGACCGGATTTCCATATGCTTGGCATAAAGTTCCACCTGGTCGTTTTCAGCTGTCGATTCATTAATTGCTTTTTCAAAATCTTCCTGTGCAAATTCCAGTTCCTGAATTTTGTTATCCAGCTGTTTTATTTCTACCAAACATTCACAGGCCAGATTTGCGCATGACCCGGCTTCGTCCAGCAAATCAATTGCCTTATCCGGTAAAAACCGTTCTGTAATATAGCGTGAAGACAAGCGGACCGCTTCACTTACGACCGGCGCCGGGAAAATAACATGATGATGGTCTTCATAATAATCTTTAACGCCCATAAGGATTTCAACAGTTTCTTCTTTGCTGGGCTCTTCGACCATAACTTTTTGGAAACGGCGTTCCAAGGCCGAGTCTTTCTCGATATGGCGACGATACTCGTCCAGTGTAGTCGAACCAATTATGCGAATTTCGCCTTTGCCCAAAGCAGGTTTAAGTATGTTGCCGGCATTCATGGCACCTTCCGCGTCACCTGCACCCATAATATTGTGCAACTCATCAATAACGAGAATTATATTTCCTGAACGGCGACAGTCATCGACTACACCTTTCATACGACTTTCAAACTGGCCCCGGAATTGAGTTCCGGCAACCATCCCCGTCATATCAAGCAAAAACATTTCCTGATCCAATAATTTAGCCGGCACCCTGCCTTCATGAATTCGGACAGCCAGACCTTCAGCGATGGCTGTTTTGCCCACACCGGGTTCACCGATTAAGGCCGGGTTGTTTTTGGTGCGACGGTTGAGAATCTGAATCACATGATTGAGCTCATCCTCTCGTCCGATTATGCGATCAATTTCACCTTTAGCAGCTTTTTCAGATAAATTGGTACTAAATTGTTCTAAAAACTTGCGGCGCGGCTTGCGGCGCGATCTTTTTGCTCTACCGCCATCGTCAGGATTGCCCATATTGGCTGGAATCATTTCGCTGAGAGCAAACTCAGAACCTGACAGTTCTCCGGGCCGGCCATTTCCCAGCCTCTCCTTCTCGGAGTGATCTTCTTCATCATCTTCTTCATAATCAGATTCATCATCCGAATCCGGCAATTCAGAACCTATAATGTCGGGAAATTGCCCTTTCATCAGCATACCGAGAACTTCTGTCGGATCCTGACCGGAAAATTGTTTCATCATCTGATTCATACGGGAAGTTATTTCATCAACATTGTCTTCGTTGACTCCAACACGCTCAAAAAGATTAGCCATGCCACCGATATCTTTCTCGTAGGCACATTTCAGGCAAACGCCTTCAAGACGGTTCTCACCGTCCAGAAAGTTATTGGCGAAGACAGCTGCTTCGTTTATTTTACATATAGAGCATTTACTCATTTGCATATCCGTTCTTTATATCCTTAATATTATAATATGTGATCACTTTACTTTGCTCAAGCTTTGACCATGTTTGTTACGATATTTTCCTGGGAAACAGTAGGATACACCCGTTTCAGTATTTGCGCAAGGTAATGACCTGTATAGGACTGCTTGCTTTCTGCCAATTCGTTGGGTGTTCCGGCTGCTACCAGAAAGCCTCCGTTTTCTCCACCTTCTGGTCCCAAATCTATTATGTAATCTGCTGTCTTAATTATATCCAGATTATGTTCAATAATTAAAACTGTGTTGCCTGACTCTACCAAGCGATGCAAAACATCAATCAAATTGTGTACGTCAGCTGCATGCAATCCGGTGGTCGGCTCATCTAATATATAGAAAGTTTTGCCGGTATCTCTTTTTGATAACTCTGAAGCCAGTTTAATTCGTTGTGCTTCTCCTCCGGAAAGCTCCGTTGAAGGTTGACCCAATCGGATATAACCTAAACCGACGTCGACTAAAGTTTGTAATTTTCGTGAAATGCTAGGAATATTTTGATAAAATTCCAGTGCCTCTTTCACAGTAAAATTCAAAACTTCACTTATGTTTTTTCCTTTATATTGCACTTCAAGTGTTTCGCGATTATAACGCAAGCCCTCGCAAACCTCACAGGTTACGTAGACATCAGGTAAAAAATGCATTTCAATCCGATTAACACCATCACCTTTACAAGCTTCACAGCGACCACCTTTTACATTGAAACTGAAGCGGCCGGGTTTGTAACCGCGTGCTTTAGCTTCCGGAGTATCAGAGAAAAGTTTTCTGACCATATCAAAAGTCCCGGTATATGTCGCCGGATTAGACCGTGGAGTACGACCGATCGGAGACTGATCAATAGAAATAACTTTATCCAGCTGCTCAATTCCTTCTATACGGTCAAACTTACCGATACGACGGCGTGAACCTTGCAGCTCTACTTCAAGTTTTTTCAATAAAACTTCATTGGCCAGAGAGCTTTTTCCTGATCCTGACACGCCTGTAATGCAAACCAGGTTACCTAAAGGTATAGACACATCAATCTGCTTGAGATTGTTTTCAGCAGCCCCGTAAATATTCAAAAATCCTTGTTCCTGAGGTCTGCGTTCTTGTGGTATCGCAATTCTTTTCTTACCCGAAAGATATTGCCCGGTTATGGAATCGTTGTCTTTAGCAATGTCTTCAGGTCGGCCACAGGCAACAATTTTGCCTCCGTACTCGCCTGCCCCCGGTCCGATATCTACAACCGTGTCTGCCTCCCAGATAGTTTCTTCATCATGTTCGACTACTATAACCGTATTCCCCAGATCACGTAAATTTTTCAATGTTCGTAAAAGCCGTGCATTATCTCGTTGATGCAATCCTATAGAAGGTTCATCGAGAACATAGAGCACACCGGTTAATCCCGAACCTATTTGCGTTGCCAGTCGTATACGCTGTGCTTCACCTCCGGACAATGTTGCAGAAGCACGCGAAAGAGTCAGATAATCCAGACCGACATCAAGCATGAATTGCAAACGTGCTTTGATTTCTCTGAGCACTGGCTCTGCGATTTCAGCCTTGCCCCGGTCGGGAAACTTTACTTGCTGAAAAAAGTTGTATGCTTCACTGATTGATAAATCTGTCAATCTTTTGATATTCAGATCTCCAACCGTTACAGCCAGGCTCTCCGGTCTCAGACGCCCGCCCTGGCAAGCCGGACATTCTGTAAAAGCCAGATATTGATCGTAATAATCTCTTATATCACCCGAACTGTTGTCTTTATACCGTCGTTCAAGAACAGGCACAACGCCACCCCAGGTCGTGTGATAAGGTTCTCCGCGATCATAACGGGTCAGGCTGGTATCAACTGTAAGGCGTGGATTGTTCCCACCGTAAAGAATTAAATCCTGAATATCTTCCGGTAAATCTTTCCACGGCGTTTTAAGAGAAAATTTATATTTTTTAGCTAAGGCATCAAGATGTGCCCGTGCCCAGCTGCTGTTATCTTTAAAATTAAACCCAATAGCCGAGATAGCGCCCTCTTCTAAAGAAAGTGTCTTATCTGCCATAATCAGTTCCGGGTCTATATGGGTATGTTCACCTAAACCCGTGCATTCCGGACAGGCACCATATGGATTATTAAAACTAAACATGCCCGGTGAGATCTCACCAATACTGATCTGGCAATCAGGGCATGAGAAATTTTGGGAAAACAGCTGTTCTCTCCACTCAAGCTCACCTTTGTCAGTGCGCTTTTCAAAACGAATCATGACCAGCCCATCAGCCAATCTGAGAGCTGTTTCCACTGAATCTGTCAACCGGCTATGGATATCCGGACGTAAAATCAGGCGGTCAACCACTAGCTCGATCTTATGTTTTTGAGTTCTTTGCAGGTCGATTTCCTCATCCAATTCGTAAATCACACCATCTATGCGTACACGCACAAAGCCTTCACCACGCAAATACTCCAGAACTTTTTTGTGTTCACCTTTACGATCACGAACAACTGGCGCAAAGATATAAAGTCTGGTACCTTCTTGTTCCTGCATGACTATGTCTGTGATCTGATCCACCGTTTGGCGCTCAATAACGCGCCCACACTGTGGACAATGAGGTGTTCCTGCACGTGCATAAAGCAAACGCAGATAATCGTATATCTCAGTCACTGTTCCCACCGTCGAGCGAGGATTTTTGCTGGTCGTCTTCTGGTCGATGGCAATAGCAGGAGATAATCCATCAATGCTGTCGACATCAGGTTTTTTTGATTGACCCAAAAACTGCCTGGCATAAGATGAAAGAGATTCGACATAACGTCGCTGTCCTTCGGCATATATTGTGTCAAAAGCCAGGGAAGATTTTCCGGAACCAGAAATACCGGTAAAAACAATCAGCTTGTTACGAGGAATTGTCAGAGATACATTCTGTAAATTATGTTCACGCGCTCCGCGTATATTTAGATCTGAATTCATGACTAGATCTTAGCACACATGTATGAATAATTGCGTAACTAGTTCGAATAAAAAGTGTCTAATTATCAACTCTCGTTTAATACTTGCATGGGAATACAGGTAAACATTTTTCCGCCCATAAAGGGCACCAATTCTACATCCAACCCATAAATAGTAGATAAATTTTCAGAACTGAGAACCTGATCCGCCCTGCCCTGTGACATAATATTTCCTTCGTGCAGAAGGATGACCTGGTCAGAAAACAGCAGAGCCTGGTCGGGATGATGAGTAGACAGGAATATTGTGTAGCCGTCATTTGCCAGCTCTCGCACCATAGACAGAATTCGCATCTGATTGCCGTAATCCAGACTGGAAGTTGGTTCATCCATAATAAGGAATTTTGAACCCTGAGCCAGTGCACGAGCAATCAGCACCAGTTGTCTTTCGCCACCTGATATTCTTGCGTAGCCCCTGTCTTCAAAACCCGACAGCCCTACCCGCCGCAAAGACTCCCGCGCAATATCTTCAGCCTCCTGGTCCGGAATATAAAATATCGACTTATTGGATTGGGTAGCCATTAAAACTACTTCCAGGCAACTAAAGTTAAAAACCGGAATATGGGATTGAGGAATATAGGCGATCTGTTCGGCTCTTCTTTTAGTACTTAGCTCGGACAGTTCTTCGCCGTCAAGTTTAATTGAGCCTTCATATTTCGGTAAAAATTGTAAAATACAAGAAAACAGCGTACTCTTGCCGGAACCATTTGCTCCTAAAAGACAAACAAGACTGCCTTCTTCCAAGTCAAAAGATATTCCGTCTAACACCTTGCGCTCACCGTAGGAAAAAGATAAATTTTTGATTTCTAAACCCATATATTCCTCCTAGATGTTCATTCTGGTTCTGCGGCTTAAAAGCAAGTAAAGATAAAAGGGGGCCCCAACCAGTGAAGTTAGAATACCTAACGGAATTTCCGCTGTATAAGCCAAACGCGAAATGTTATCCACAATCAAAAGAAAGCTGGCGCCCATCAACAGGGACGTTGGCAGCAGCCGTCGGAAATCACTTCCCACCAAAAGACGTGAAAAATGAGGTATTACTAATGAAATCCAGCCTATCATGCCGGAAACTGCAATGCTGGTAGCTGTCAGCAAGGTGGCACAGACTATCACGATCAATCGCAAGGGACCCACGGCCACTCCCATAGATTGTGCTTCTTTTTCATCCATGGTCAGTAAATTCATTTTCCAGCGTAAGCTCATGAGCGGAACCAAACCGATTAATATTAAAAAAGCGGCATAAAGCAACTCTTCCATTGACTTGCCATTTAAAGAGCCCATCAGCCAGAAAGTTATCTGCGGCAACTGATCATTAGGATCTGCAATTAGCTTCAGGAAACTGGTGCCTGCATTAAAAATAGATCCAATCATAATACCTGCCAAAACCAGGCCCAGCACCTGATTTTGTCGCAATATTCTACTGATCATATAAACCAAAACAACCGCCAGAGCACTGAAAATAAAGGCCGAAATAGAGATCAGGCCGCCGCTGACTCCAAGCAAAATACCTAAAGCTGCGCCGAAGGCAGCACCAGATGAAGCACCAATTATGTCTGAACTTACCAGCGGGTTGCGGAACATACCCTGATAGCAGGCACCGGATACAGAAAGAGCTGCACCTACCAAAACTGCCAGTCCAATCCGGGGCAAGCGAACATTAAAAAAGATCGCTTCGGCTGAATCGGGCCAAGTTTGTTCGGTCTCCATAATTCTGCTGACAATCAATCGTCCTATTTCTGAAAGCGAGAGTGGGTATCTGCCCAGCACAAGCGAACTCAGAAACAGGACGATCAGAATTATGATCAAAACCAGAAGTGTAGTTTTATAATTATTCCTGCTTTGACTTTCCAATTGTTACTCCAACTACTCTTTTAAACTAGAATTTGTCATCATGGCGGAATATTCGTCGGATGTCATCTCATAGTCATAAAAGAGTTTATAATACTCTTGTGTAATTTTCTCAAAATCTTCAGTGAAAACATCAGGATACAGAATGTGAGCCATCCACTGCAAACCTATAAAACGATTTATTGACGGAGGAGTTCCCAGCCAGTTATACGGTTGTCCGGGGACCTCATAGTATTTGTCTTGCTTAATAGCTGTTAAACTGGAAAACGCCGAATCGCTGTCAACTTCTGAATAAACAGAACCGGAGGCAAAAAATATTATTTCCGGATCCCAAATGATCAATTGCTCAATGTTGATTTCATCTCCGCTGCCTCGCGATGATGGATTATCCACTTCAACCACATTAGTACCCAACATATCCATGATAGTCGCGTGGTATGTTCCCTTGGAAAGCGCATTTAAACCTCTTTCACCTTGCAAATAAGCAAAACTTGGCCTTTCTTCTTCGGGAATCCCGCTCATTTTTTCCTGAACGTCAGCATAAACACTTTCACAATATTCACCTAATCTATTCCCCTGTTCTTCTTTGCCCAAAAGCTGTCCTAAAGTTCGGTAGGCATCACCGTATTTATCCAGATCAGCTTCAATAAAGATAGCCGGTATACCTGTTTGTGCAGTAATTGTTTCCATATCTTCGGCGATATTATCTTTAGGCTCACCGACATCAATAACCACTTGCGGAGCCAAGCGTGCCAGTTCTTCCATATTCATATCCTGTGAACCGAAAAATTGACCAATTACGGGCAAAGTCTGATATTTTTCATTTAAATATTGTTCTTCATTTGCACTTATCGGATTGCTCAGGGCAATCATTTTGTCACCGGCAATACTAAACAATATTTGCTGGGATAAAGGACCCGAGGGAACAATTTTCTCTATGTTGGCCGGCAAAGACACCTCACGGCCGGCAGAATCTGTAAAGATAAAGGTTTCAGGCTCTTCTGCATCTGTAGAGACTTCCGTGACAGTTTCTGTTTGATCTTCTGTTGGACCGGAAGAAGATACTTCTGTTTTTGGGCTGGACACATCCGGATCTCCACCAGGCGAACAGGCTGCTGCGGAAAACACAATCACCAGCATCAGAATTAAGCTAAAATACTTTAATTTATTTTTCATTTTTCCTCCATTAATATAAAAATCGGCAAACTGTTCCGATTCACAGTGACGTTAAAATTTGAATTCATCACCGAGTTGTTTGCTCTCACAACTTGCCCTGATTAATATAACACCTCCTTCTCAGTTTGACAAACAAAATATCCAACACTTTTTTTGTATAAATTACCTTATAGGGAAACAAGGGACTTTTATTTTTTATAAATTTTTCGATAACAAAATAAAAAAGGACTCCGCTGCGAATGAATCCGTAGCGTAATCCTTGATGGTGACCCTAGGGGGAATCGAACCCCCGATTCCGCCTTGAGAGGGCGGCGTCTTAACCGCTTGACCATAGGGCCGTACATGCTGAAGCATTATAACAGTTGAAATGCACAGCCGCAAGAGTTTTTTAACGACTCAATTCATAAAGTGCAATGGCACCTGCTATAGCTACATTTAGCGATTCTGCCTGACCGGGCATCTCTATTCTTACATTGCGATCACAAGTATTTATAATTTCTTCTGACAAACCGCTGCCCTCATTACCCAACAACAAACTAAAGCATGCCTTTTGCCGTTCGAGTTTTCGAATATCCTGTCCGGAAATATCCAGAGCGAGAAGTTCAATCCCTTTTTTCTTTAATTCTGCCAGTGCCAGCAATTCGTCCTGCTCTTCTATGATATCTAAATGAAAAATTGATCCCATGGCTGCCCGCAATGTTTTGGCTAACCACGGAGATGCCGTTGCACCCAATACCAGGACTTGTCTGACGTTAAAAGCATCCGCACAGCGGATCAGAGTTCCCACATTACCCGGATCCTGGACGTCAATTAAGACTAAGCTGTTCATCTGTTTAATATCTGTCAAACAACCGCACTTTGGCTGAAGTATTGCTAAAACTCCCTGGGGTGTTTTAGTATCGGACAAGCGATGGAAAAGATCGCTGCGCAGATTAATTAGTTGATCAGGCCCAAGCAGTGATAAAATATCCGCTGAATTTTCTGTCAGATCTTTTAAAATCTTCTCACCTTTTTCATCATCTGAAAAAATTAGATATTCTAAGTTGGCCTTGGCCTGCAGAGCTTCTTGAATCTGACGCAGGCCTTCAATAACGATCCAGTTGGTCCGTTTGAATTCGCGCGAACTGCCTTGTGCCATTAACTGACGACACAGATTATTTTTTTCAGAATCAATTAAGCGCATATTGTTTTCTCTCAAAAAGAAACGAGGAAGTGATGAGACTCCCCGCTTTAATTATTTTCTCTGATCTTTACTGTTTAAGAGCTTTCTCTGCAACAGTAATCAGACCGGCAAAAGCTTCTTTATCATTAACAGCCAAATCAGCCAGAACCTTACGATCCAAACCCACACCTGCAGTTGACAAACCATTCATAAAACGGCTGTAGGACATACCGTTTTGACGAGCTTCAGCATTGATGCGAGTAATCCAGAGTCTGCGGAATTCGCGCTTTTTTCTTCTGCGATCATTGTACGCATACTGGCCTGACTTCATTACAGCCTGGTTAGCAACTTTGTATAATTTACTTTTGCGGCCAAAATAGCCTTTGGCCTGTTTAACTACTTTTTTATGACGACGACGGGTTTTGGGCCCTCTTTTTACTCTAGCCATAATATCCTCCTAAAAATGGTCACGATTTATTTATAAGGTAACAATTTGCGCAAACGTTTTTGATCTGCATCCGATACTATCACTGACTTACGCAACTGACGCTTACGTTTCGGCGCTTTTTTAGTCAAAATATGCTTTGTGAATGCACGATTACGTCTGAACTTCCCCGTCCCTGTTTTTCTGAAACGTTTTTTTGACGAGCTGTGTGATTTCTGTTTAGGCATAAAATACCTCCTCCTGCTAACTTTTCATTATAAGACTTCAGCTTAAACGGATTATTACCGGAATAAACTGGCCGATAGAATTTTATATTATTTGACGATCACTAATCTTTTAATTATTTAAGCTATCATTTATTCTGAAATGGGAGCCAGGAACATTATCATATTCCTGCCTTCTGATTGCGGTGCCCTATCAATGACACCAACTTCGCTGACTGCGTCAGCCACTTTCTGCATGACATCATATCCCTGATGCTTAAACGCCATCTCCCGACCTCGGAAGCGAATTACCACTTTGACTCGGTCGCCATTTTCCAAAAAGCGAATGGCATTTCTGACTTTAACATTAAAATCGTGTTCTTCTGTCGTTAGCTTAATCTGCACCTCTTTGACCTGAATAGTTTTTTGATGCTTTTTAGCTTCACGTTTTTTCTTATCCTGATCGAAGACGTACTTGCCGTAATCCATTATTTTTGCTACTGGATTATTTTTATCAGGAGACATCAGAACTAAGTCTAGTTCAGCTGTTTCTGCTCTGGAAAGAGCTTCTGCGATAGGCACAATTCCTATCATTTCTCCGTCTGCATCGACAAGTCTAACTTCAGAAAAATTAATTTCCCGGTTAATGAGATGACCTCTACGGCTTTGTTGTGCGATAATAATACCTCCTTTGGTTTTTCGCATAAAAAAAGCGGATTTCTTCCGCCACACATCAGCATCCAGAGATGCAGTCATTGTTGACCTCTTTACCGAAGCTGGAGGTGAGAAGCGGAAACTTCTACTTGTTATCGGATAGGAGTATACAGGTCCAGGTCGCCCACGTCAAGTAGCGTGCCTGAAACACCGTAACATTTTTACTTTTTTAAACAGGCATCAGTAGCACAATTTATGCTGTTTCTCTTTTTTTGCCACTGCGGTGATAGATCTTTTTAAAAATTTCGCCTGCAGTAAAAGGAATCAGAACCAATGTCAGAATCAGGCCCCAGTCACGTAAATGCAGCGGGATGGTGTGAAAAGGATCGTTCATAAAGGGCAAGTAAACTACTGCCAGCGTTAAAGCGAGCGAGATAGCGATCGCTTTATTCAAGGTAGAATTTGAGAAAACGCCCAGACTGAATACCGAGTGTCTTTCCGAACGGCTGGAGTAAGCTCTGACCAATTCTGCCAATATAAGACAAATAAAAGCGTAAGTGTGAGCTCCCATTGATGGCTCAGTTCCGGCCAGGGGCATAAAATTAAAATTTGCAACTGACATGTTGTTGTGCAGATATACATCAGGATAGAAGATTCTGCCTAAATTGAATGCAGCAAATACTGTCACTAAAATTGCTAAAGATTGAACTGCTATTGAAGCCTTCATTTCTTTATTAAGTATTCTGGCATCTGACTTGCGCGGAGGCAGTTTCATAATTCCTGCTTCAGCTTGCTCCTGGCCCAAGGCCAGTGCAGGAAAACTGTCTGTTACCAAATTGAGCCAAAGCAGCTGTATCGGCATCAGAGGTGTATATTCCGGTCCCAAAATCATATTTGTGATAAATATAACCAGAATTTCCCCCACATTACATGAGAGCAGAAAACTGACAACCTTACGGATATTGCTGTAGATAACTCTTCCTTCTTCAACTGCACGCACAATGGTAGAAAAATTATCATCTGTCAAAATCATATCGGAAGCAGTTTTGGCAACTTCAGTTCCGGTAATACCCATGGAAACACCTATATCTGCACGTTTCAGGGCAGGGGCATCATTTACACCGTCACCTGTCATCGAAGATATATGTCCTTTTTGCTTTAAAGCATCAACTATCTGCACCTTATTTTCCGGAGAGACACGGGCGTATACAGAAGTATGTTCTGACGCTTGTTGCAGTTCTTCCTTTGTCATCTGGTCCAGCTCTGAGCCGGACAGAACCTTATCCCCTTCCTGGCGCAGGTTAAGATCGTTAGCGATTGCAACCGCAGTCTCCTTGTGGTCACCTGTAATCATAACAACGCGTATACCGGCTTCATGGCAGACGCGGATTGATTCTTTAGCTTCGGGACGAGCAGGATCAATCATGCCCATAAGACCAACAAAAACCATGTCTTCTTCCATAGCTTCAAATTTTTCATCTTCATGATGGCGGTAAGCAAAAGCAAGCACACGTAAAGCTTTTTGTGCGAAGCTGCTGTTCATTTCAATTATTTCCTGACGGCGCTGTTCAGTCAGCTCCTTAACCCCCTCAGATGTTAACTCTTGACTGCAGCGATCTAAAATTCGATCCGGAGCTCCTTTGGTCAAAGAGATAAATGGTGCTTCGGGGAAAGTTGTATAAGCTACAGTCATCATTTTTCGGGCTGAATCAAAGGGTTTTTCAAGGGTACGTGGATTTTCTTTGCGAACGGTATCGATTTCTCGGGAACAGCCTTTGGCTGCTGCTGCAAGCATAGCCCCTTCTGTTGGATCACCAATCATTTGAGTCTCCCCATTATCTTGGTCCAACACTGCATCATTACACAAAATACCGATTTCAAAAAGCCGGTCTAATACATTCTCAGATGCGGTTACAGCATTTGCATCTGTACTTTTTATATCACCTTCGGGTGCATAGCCGGTACCGCTTACATCGAAAACACGATCATCGGCATATAACTTGGTTACAGTCATCTCATTTTGAGTCAGAGTGCCGGTTTTATCACTGCAAATAGTGTCCACGCTACCCAGGGTTTCAACAGCCAGGAGACGTTTAACAATGGCGTTTTCCTTTGCCATCCGGTTCATACCCAGTGAAAGAACTATGGTAACTACAGCCGGTAAACCTTCGGGAATGGCAGCAACAGCCAAAGCTACTGCAGTCATGAATAACTGCAGCGGATCTCCGCCTTGCATCAGTCCGACTCCAAAGATTACAGCACTAACCATTAAAGCCAGTATTCCCAGAATCTTGCCTAAGCGATTAAGATTCTGTTGCAAAGGTGTTTGTTCTTGCTTTATAGTCGTTAAACTGGATGCAATACGACCCATTTCGGTTTGCTGGCCAGTCGCAACTACAACACCCATGCCGCGACCGTAGGTAATGGCGGTACTGCTATAGACGACGTTTTTGCGGTCACCGATGCTAAGGAGCTCTTCCGGCATAAAGTCAGCAGATTTGTCCACAGGAACCGATTCCCCGGTCAGAGCGGATTCGTCGGCCTTTAAGTTTTGACTCTGGATAAGTCGTATATCAGCAGGAACTACGTTACCTGCTTCCAACTGCACTAAATCTCCCGGTACCAATTGAACTGCAGTTATCACTTGCAACTTTCCGTCGCGGATAACATGCGCCTCGGGTGCAGCCATTTTCTGCAAAGCTTCTACTGCCCTCTCAGCTTTGCCTTCCTGGTAAACTCCCAAAAGTGCGTTGACAATAACTACAGCCAAAATGACAATGGCGTCCAGCATTTCTCCTAAAACACCCGAAACTCCGGCTGCAATAATCAGGACGATAATCATAAAATCTTTAAACTGATTCAGGAATTTAATAAAGAAGGATTCTTTTTTCTCCTCCTTCAGGCTGTTGGGTCCATATTTTTCCAACAGCTTGGCAGCTATGGCCGGTGAAAGACCTGCTGATGAATCTGTTTCTAATTTTGAAATGACATCTGCTTTATTACTGGTGGAGGCTTCGGCCAGGGTTATTACCGATTCCTGCAGTTGCTCCCGTTCAGCAGTTTCTTTAGTTTGTTTGCTCATCTGGCACCTATCAATCTTCTAT
>CAZVVR010000008.1:0-18740 GCA_964630605.1 uncultured Mageeibacillus sp.
CCGTTCAATATGGACGAGTTCAGAGAGTGTCTTATTCTAAGATTGACGAGATTCTAGATATCCCAAATTTACTAGACATACAACTGAGTAGTTACAATTGGTTTCTTAAAGAAGGGCTTATGGAAGTTCTCGAAGAAGCTTCGCCAATTACCGACTTTTCAGGTGATATCGAACTCTCGTTCATAGATAAAGAATTTGACGTTCACAATCCAACCCATTCCATGGAGGAATGCAGAGAAAAAGATGCGAATTTCGCATCGAAATTATACGTAAAAGTCAGGCTTCATGACAAAGCCAGCGATACAATAAAAGACCAGGATGTTTACATCGGGGAATTTCCGATAATGACTGACACCGGCAGCTTCATCATTAATGGTGCGGAGCGAGTGGTGATTAGTCAGTTGGTGCGTTCGCCGGGTGTTTACTATGGCATCGAACGTGACAAGAATGATAATACCATTTATACGGGACAAATCATTCCTAACCGTGGTGCCTGGCTGGAATTTGAGACAGACGCCAAAGGTTTGCTGTGGGTTCGCATTGATCGCGCCCGAAAATTTCATCTGTCTATTTTGCTGCGTGCATTAGGCCTTGGCTCCGATGAAGAAATTATTTCTGTTCTGGGTGAGGAAAATTCACTCGTGAACACTATGGCGAAAGATGGCTGCAAAAACGTAGACGACGGATATCAGGAAATGTTCCGTAAGCTGCGTGCCGGAGAAGTGTATACACGTGAAGGCGCCAAAAATTTGCTGCAGAATCTATTTTTCCAGGATAACCGCTATGATTTAGCTCATGTCGGAGTCTTTAAAGTTAATAAAAAATTGTCCCTGGCCAAGCGCCTGGAAGGGCATCTTTCCGCCACTGATATTCTCAGTGAAGACGGAGAAGTTCTGGCGCTCAAGGATGACATTATTACGCGCGAAATGTCACAGGCAATTCAGAACGCAGGCATAAACAGTGTTGACATTTATCCTATACATAAGATCGGCGAAAGTGTAATTCAACATGAAGATATGCTGCGTATTGTTGGTAACAACACCGTAAGGCTGGAGCAATTCCTTAGCCGTTATTTTCCTGAAAAGGAATTGGCTGAACTGGATTTTGAAAAGCTTGGTTTTGACGAATACATCTATACACCGGTGTTAAGAGATCTTCTTGTGCAGGTTCGTGAAGAAACTGATCAGATGGAAGCTTTACGCCAACTGCTGGTCGATCATAAGACAGATTTGGTTCCGCGTCATCTGACTGTAGATGATATTTTAGCTGCCTGCAGCTATTTTATTGGTCTGGAATACGGAGTCGGCGAGCCGGATGATATTGATCATCTCGGAAACCGCCGCATTCGTTCGGTGGGAGAACTCCTGCAGAACCAGATGCGCATCGGTTTTTCACGGATGGAACGCGTTGTCCGTGAACGCATGCAGACGATTCCGGATATATCGCAAGCCACACCCAAGGATATTGTAAACACCAGACCTGTATCAGCTGCTATTAAAGAGTTCTTCAGCTCAAGTCAGTTGTCTCAGTTTATGGTTCAGCCCAACCCCTTGGCTGAACTGACGCATAAGCGTCGTCTATCCGCTTTGGGCCCAGGTGGTCTGTCGCGTGAACGCGCTAACTTCGAAGTTCGTGACGTACATCCTTCCCACTACGGAAGAATGTGCCCCATCGAAACTCCTGAAGGTCCAAACATTGGTCTGATTAACTCATTAGCCACCTTTGCACGTGTAAATCGTCTTGGCTTTTTAGAAACACCTTATCGTCTTTATGACAAGGAAAATGGCGTCGTAACAGATCGATACAAATATATGACCGCAGACGAAGAGGATTATTTCAATATCGCTCAGGCGAACGAACCTCTGGACGATGAAGGTCATTTCATAAATAAGAAAATTTCCTGCCGCTATTTGGATGAGTTCCTGGAACTTGATCCGGATCAGGTGGACCTTATGGACGTGTCACCGAAGCAATTGGTTTCAGTGGCGACGTCTCTGATTCCGTTTTTAGGAAATGACGATGCCAACAGAGCTCTGATGGGTTCAAACATGCAACGTCAGGCAGTTCCTTTAATCAAGTCGGAGTCTCCTGTTATCGGTACCGGTATGGAATATCGCGCTGCTAAAGACTCTGGCGTTTGTGTAGTTGCCAAAAATGACGGCGTAGTAAAAAAAGTAAGATCTGATTATATTGAGGTAGAGAAAAAAGACCTTAGCCGTGATGAGTATCATTTGTCAAAGTACCGTCGTTCCAACCAGGGTACCTGCATTAATCAGCGTCCACTGGTCAAACAGGGCGAAAAGGTAAAAGCCGGCGATATTATCGCTGACGGTCCTTCTACTGATCAGGGAGAAATGGCTTTAGGCCGCAATGCTTTGATCGGGTTTATGCCCTGGGAAGGCTATAACTTCGAAGACGCTGTGCTTATAAGCGAGCGTCTGGTACGCGATGATGTATACACATCTATCCATATAACCGAATACGAGTGTGAAGCTCGTGATACCAAACTTGGTCCGGAAGAAATCACCCGGGAAATTCCTAACGTCGGTGATGATGCTCTGAAAGATCTGGATGAAGATGGTATAGTCCGCATCGGTGCTGAAGTTCATGCCGGCGACATCATTGTCGGTAAGGTTACGCCTAAAGGCGAAACTGAGCTGACACCTGAAGAAAGACTTTACCGTGCGATCTTCGGTGAAAAAGTACGTGAAATCAGAGACACTTCTGTGCGTGTACCGCACGGTGAAACCGGTGTCATAGTTGATATTAAAACATTTACCCGTGAACAGGACGACCAGCTTAGGCATGGCGTCAATAAACTGGTTCGCGTTTATATTGCCCAAAAGCGTAAAATTTCTGTCGGTGACAAAATGGCAGGCAGGCACGGCAACAAAGGTGTTGTTTCACTGATATTGCCTGAAGAAGATATGCCTTTCATGCCCGACGGAACACCGCTGGATATAGTATTGAATCCTTTGGGAGTTCCTTCGCGTATGAACGTCGGTCAGTTGCTTGAGGTTCATCTCGGCCTGGCCGCACACAAAAAAGGATGCAAAATAGCTACTCCGGTTTTCGATGGAGCAGGTGAAGCTGATGTTGTCGAAGCCTTCAAGGATACGGATATTGCCGAAAATGGCAAAACCACCCTTTATGACGGCCGCACCGGAGAGCCTTTTGAAAATCCTGTCACTGTAGGCATAATGTATTACTTAAAGCTTCTCCATCTGGTTGACGACAAAATCCATGCTCGCTCTATTGGACCGTATTCTTTGGTCACGCAGCAGCCATTGGGCGGAAAAGCTCAGTTTGGAGGCCAGCGTTTCGGTGAGATGGAAGTCTGGGCCTTAGAAGCATATGGCGCAGCATATACGTTACAAGAGATTCTTACTGTGAAATCGGACGACGTACAAGGTCGTACCAAGACCTATGAGGCAATTGTTAAAGGTGAAAATGTACCCGAACCCGGAGTGCCGGAAGCCTTCAAGGTTTTAATTAAAGAATTACAATCGCTCAGTCTTAATGCTCGCGTCCTGACTGAAGAACATGAAGAAGTCTACCTGCCTGATGCCTCTGAAGAAGATCATGATGACAGCATTATAGAAATCGATGCTTTATCTGAATTCGAAGACAAAGAGATTTACAAAGAAAGCGACCAGAAATTGCGTGAAGCAGGATTTTCTGCCGGCAGATTGACAGACGAGGGCGTAATTGATGAGCAGGAAACTGCTGAGCCTGCAGATAATCTCGATGCAGGGGATTTGGAAGAGTAGAGATAAGGGAGTAAATAATGGCAGATTTGAATAATATTGAAGCAATCGGGATCGGCCTGGCGTCTCCTGAAAAAATATTAGAGTGGTCACATGGTGAAGTTAAAAAGCCGGAAACCATTAACTATAGAACACTGAAACCGGAGGCCGACGGTCTTTTCTGTGAAAAGATTTTTGGTCCGACCAAGGACTGGGAATGTTATTGTGGCAAGTATAAGAAAATAAGATACCGTGGTATTGTTTGTGACAAATGCGGCGTAGAAGTAACCAGATCTAAAGTAAGACGAGAGCGTATGGGGCATATTCGCCTGGCTGCTCCGGTCTCACATATCTGGTATTTCCGGGGAATACCCAGCCGGATGGGTTTGTTACTCGACATGTCACCGCGTAATTTAGAGAAAATTCTTTATTTTGCTGCTTACATTGTAATCGATCCGAAAGAAACAAACTTTACAACAAGGCAAATAATCAACGAACGCGACTATCGTACCGCTTTATCCGAGTATGGCCGCAACTCTTTTGTGGCAAAAATGGGTGCTGAAGCGATCCGCGATCTGCTGGCAGAAATTGATATAGATGAATTGGCCAAAGAGCTGCACGAAGACCTTGCTACGGCACGCGGCCAGAAAGAACAGCGGATCACAAAACGGCTGGAAGTTGTAGAATCTTTCCAGCAATCAGATAATCGTCCGCAGGACATGATTTTGGATGTTTTACCGGTATTGCCACCCGAACTGCGCCCGATGGTACAGTTGGACGGTGGTCGTTTTGCAACCTCAGATCTGAACGATCTCTATCGTCGTGTTATCAACCGCAACAATCGTTTGAACAAGCTTTTACAATTGGGTGCTCCCAATATAATCGTCCGCAATGAGAAACGCATGCTGCAGGAATCTGTTGACGCTTTGATCGACAACGGACGCCGTGGCCGTGCTGTTACAGGAGCAGGAAATCGTCCGCTGAAGTCTTTGTCCGACCTGCTGAAAGGCAAGCAAGGACGTTTGCGTCAGAACTTACTGGGCAAACGCGTTGACTACTCCGGGCGCTCAGTAATCGTTGTGGGTCCTGAGCTTAAACTGCATCAATGCGGTTTGCCGAAAGAAATGGCTTTGGAACTGTTTAAACCGTTTGTTATGCGGGAGCTGGTCCAGCTTGACTATGCTCAGAATATTAAATCAGCACGCCGGTTGGTCGAGCGGGGCGGAGATGTCGTCTGGGATATTCTGGATGAGGTAATTCAGGACCACCCGGTACTGTTAAACCGTGCACCGACCTTGCATAGATTGGGAATTCAGGCTTTTGAACCGGTTCTGGTTGAAGGCCGTGCCATTAAATTGCATCCGCTGGTTTGTACTGCGTTTAACGCTGACTTTGACGGCGACCAAATGGCTGTACACGTTCCATTATCAACCGAAGCTCAGGCTGAGGCCCGCTTTCTCATGCTTTCAACGAATAACCTGTTGAAACCTCAGGACGGCAAGCCTGTAACAGTACCGACTCAGGATATTGTTCTTGGTTGTTATTACATGACCTTAGAACGTGCCAATCCTGCTGAAAAGAAAGATGCACCGCAGAGAGTCTTTTCCAGCATGGATGAAGCAGTTATGGCTTATGAAAACAAGCAGATCACTTTGCAGCAGCTAGTGCGCATAAGACGCACAGTTGAAAGAAACGGCAAAACATATCGCGGTATAGTTGAATCCACACTGGGACGCTTCTTGTTTAATAGCGTCATACCGCAGAATCTGGGTTATGTAGAACGTAAAGATAATGTTGAGAGCCAAATTGCTCTGGAATGTGACTTTATTGTTGGCAAAAAAGAGATCGGCAACATAATCGAACGCTGCATAAACGTATGTGGAACAGCGGAAACTGCAGAAGTTTTAGACGAAATTAAAGATTTGGGCTACCATTACGCCACAGTAGGCGGAGTATCAATCGGTATCTTTGACATGGTGGTACCTGATGTCAAGGACAAGCTGATTCAGGAAGCCGAAGTCCGTGTTGATAAAATTAATACCCAGCATCAGCGTGGTCTTTTGAATGATGAAGGCCGTTATCGAGCTGTTGTGGATACTTGGCGGAAAACGACCAATGATATCACGGAAGCCTTAAAGAAAAACCTAAACCCGTATAATCCGATCTATATGATGTCTCAGTCCGGTGCCAGGGGCAGCATTGATCAGATTAAACAGCTGGCCGGTATGCGAGGCAACATGACCGACACGTCGGGACGCACGATCGAGATTCCGATCAAGTCCAACTTGCGTGAGGGCATGAACGTACTCGAATTCTTTATCTCTTCGCACGGTGCAAGAAAATCTTTGTCAGATACAGCTTTAAAAACTGCTGACTCAGGATATCTTACCCGCCGCCTGGTTGACATTTCACAGGATGTCACTGTTCGTGAAGAAGACTGCGGCACCGAAGAATATATTATGGCCAAGACCATTGCCTATGGTAAGCAGAACCAGCGTATCTTAGCTTCTCTTGCCGACAGGATAGAGGGACGATATGTTCCTATGGATATTGTTAATCCGGAAACTGATGAAGTTATCGTCCGGAAAGGTGAAATGATCTCGATGGTTCAGGCCCGGGAGATTCAGGCTGCAGGTATAAAAGAAGTACCGATGCGCAGTGTCCTGTCTTGTGATTCTTCCAAGGGTGTTTGCGCCAAATGCTATGGTAAAAACCTGGCGACAGGCGGTGCAGCCGTTGTGGGCGAAGCCGTTGGTATTATGGCTGCTCAGTCTATTGGAGAACCGGGAACACAGCTGACTATGAGAACCTTCCACTTGGGTGGTATTGCATCAGCCGGTGACATTACTCAGGGTTTGCCTCGTATTGAAGAATTGTTTGAAGCCAGAAAGCCCAAAGGCCAGGCAGTTATCGCTGAGATTTCCGGTACCATTGAGGTTGAGGAAAGTGATAAGCGACGTCGTGAAGTCAGAATAGTAGCAGCAGATGGCAGCGTCAAGAAAAATCAAATCTCCCTGTCTATTCCTTTACTGGTAGATAATGGCGATCAGATTGAAGCGGGTGATTTAATAACTGATGGTTCTGTTAATCCGCATGACATCATGAAAGTTAAAGGTGCCCGGGGCGTACAAAGCTACATAATCAGAGAAGTAATGAAAGTTTACAAAAACAACGGTGTTGACATCAACGATAAGCACGTTGAAATTATAGTCCGCCAGATGTTGCGTAAACTCAGAATTGATGATCCCGGAGATACTAATCTGCTAACAGGCAGTACCGTGGATTTCTCGAAATTTGTTGAGGTCAATCACGCAGCTGAAAGAGCGGGTCTTGAACCTGCTACCGGGACCCGTATCCTGCTTGGTATCACCAAGGCCTCATTGGCGACGGAATCCTTCCTTTCTGCCGCCTCCTTCCAGGAGACAACTCGTGTACTGACCGATGCAGCGGTTAAAGGCAAAATCGACTATCTGGACGGCCTGAAAGAAAACGTAATTATAGGCGGGCTCATTCCGGCAGGAACAGGTGTAAAGCGTTATCGCGATATCACTGCCGTTCCGGTTGTAAATGAGAATGTACCTATGCTGTTGGAAACTGCGGACGATGTCCCGGTTCCGCCCAGCGAGCTTGAGAGAAATCTGATCAAAAACTTTGATCCAAAAAAAGTAGAGGCTCAGGCAGATCAGGCAGAAGATGAGGTGATGGCCTCGCTGACCGAGGAACTGTTTACCCTGCCTTCCGAAGAATAAAAACACAACTCGACCAAAGTTAATCAGGGACTGTTTCATAACCGAAACAGTCCTTTTGTTTTGCAAGTAACTGAAGTTACGCGCCTTAAGGCAATTTCTTGAATACCAAAATCCATAGTGATATATTATAAAGGACAAGAAAAGACAAAGACGAATTTATATATAATAATTAGTGAAAGAAGAGGATCTGCATGGCAAGTAAATCCGATTATATTGAACAAATGATTAAAAAGTTACTGCTTGAGCATGGCGGATATTGCGAGATTTCCCGCAATGCTTTTGCTGAAAAATTGAATGTAGTTCCTTCGCAAATTTCTTACGTGATTGAGACACGTTTCAAGACACAACACGGTTATCTGGTTGAGAGCCGACGTGGCAGCGGCGGTTCTATACGCATCCGCAGAGTGACTAATGCAACCAATGCACAACACCTTATGCTTTTGGTCGAAAAAAGTGCAACTTACCTGGGACAGCAAGAGGCATTTATCGCCTTGCGCAGCTTAAGGGAACAGGGAATTATCTCAGAAAAGCTGGAGCGGGTAATGCGTGCTGCATTATCTAACAAGCCGCTTAACTCATTAGAACCGGACGAGCGTGATTTACTGAGGGCTGCAGTTTTCAGAAATATGCTGACAAGCCTTGCAGCCTCAACCAAGGAGGAATAAACATGTTATGTGAGAATTGTCAACAACGGGAAGCCAGCGTGCACGTTAAACAATCACACAATAATCAAATAACGGAATATGATCTTTGTTCCGTGTGTGCGCAGGAAATGGAGCAGGGGGGCTACTCATCTTTTAACGATATTTTTGGTGGGCTCTTTAATTCAATGTTTTGGGGCCCGGCGGGTTTCTCTTATCCCCAACAACGTGTTCAGCCCCAAGAACGTTTACAGTGTCCAAATTGTGGCCTGACAGAAAGTGAATTACTCAAGCGTGGATTTTTGGGCTGTCCGCAGTGTTATGAAGTTTTTGAAGAAAAATTAAACCCTGTGTTTCAGAGAGTTCAGGGTCACACCTCCCAGGCATTGCCGGAACCATTGGATGAAACCGGCACCATTAATGCCAACGAGGTCTTACCGGAAGAAACGGCAGACCCTCTGGCTCAACTGCGTGAAAAGCAACAAAACGCGATTGCCCGGGAAGATTATGAAAAAGCAGCTCAGTTGCGTGACGAAATTAAAGAGTTGGAAAAAATTAAATCTGACGAAATAAAGCAGGAAAACCCGGAAGATCAGGACGAATCCGGAGCTGAAGAGGAGGAAAAATAATGAGCTGGTATTTAGACCAGGGAGCAGAGGCTGATGTAGTTGTCTCTTCCCGTGTTCGCTTGGCTCGTAACCTCAGTGATACTCATTTTCCCTGGAGGCTTACCGCTGCTGAAGCCAGAGAGGTGGCAGATCGCGTAGGAGCTGCTTTTAATCTTATAGCAGATAAGACAGGACGCGATTCCCTTAATTTGCCTCTGGACTCTCTCGATGATATAGATAAGCTGGCTCTGGCCGAGCGTCGCCTGATCAGCCGCAACATGCTGAAATCAGATCTGCCCAGATCTTTGTTGCTTTTTTCCGATGAAAAATCAGGCGTTTTGGTGAATGAAGAAGATCACCTGCGTATACAGACTATGCGTGCGGGCTTTGCTTTAGATGACGCTTTATCCGAGGCAGACCAACTGGAAACTGCTTTAAAAGAATCCTTGACTTTCGCTTATGACGACAGGTTGGGTTACCTTACTACCTGTCCTACTAATACCGGCACCGGTTTGCGCGTATCGGTGATGCTTCATGTGCCACTGCTGATGCGCAAAAACCTGCTGAACCCTTTGGCAAAGCGACTGGCTAAAACCGGATATACAATCAGAGGCGCGACAGGCGAAGGATCAGTTGCCATCTGCGATATGGTTCAAATCTCCAACCAGGTTACTCTGGGATTTAATGAAAAAGATATTTTACAGGGCCTAAGCCAACTTACCCGGGAATTGATCAGCCAGGAACGTAAGTATCGTCAAGCTTTGCAAGAGGAGGATACAATGGCTCTTGAAGATGAAGTCCAGCGTGCTTTTGGCCTTCTGAAATATGCACGGAGAATAACTTTCGACGAAACCATGGATAATTTATCTTCTGTGCGGCTGGGAATTGCGGCTGGGATTTTAGAAAAAGTTGATTATCAGAGCTGGCAGCAGATTTTTATCGAAAGCGGGGCCGGTGGTATCCAAAGAAGAGCCGGACGCGAGCTGAGCCAAACTCGGATAAACGAAGAGCGCGCTCAATTTGTACGCAATATTTTAAATAAAAAGAAAGAATAAGGAGGAACAAATTATGATGATCAGATTTTCAAGACGTGCCGGTGAAGTATTGGCTTCCGCCTGGCATTCAGCTCGTTCCTTTAAAACATCTTACATTGGAACAGAGCATATTTTATATGGGATTATTTCCGAAGCTGGTGGTGAAACAGCCAAACAGCTAAAATCTGTTGGTCTTACTGCGGAAATGATGCAGAAAAACTTAATCGCACTCAACCAAAAAAATCCGGTCGAAGTGGATGAAACTGATGCCAAATCGATGGATGGTAACCAGATAATTTCTATGATGACGCCGCGCACACGACTGGTGATTAATTTAGCGGCCAGAGAAGCCCAGTCCTCCCCGGAAGGTGCCATTGAACCGGAACATCTTTTGCTGGGAATTTTGCGTGAAAACGACAGTGTAGCAGTTCGCATTATGCGTGAATCCGGAGTTTCGACCCGCGAGCTTTACGCCAGTATATCCGGGACAATGAAAGCAGATAGCGGTGACGCTTTAAACGGAGGATTGGGACGAGGCCGGAGTGATTCGAGGGACGGTTCTTCCGGAACAAAAAAAGCAAAAACCAACACTCCTAATCTTGACGATTTCAGCACAGATTTAACTCAGTTAGCCCGGGAAGGGCGTTTTGACCCGATTATCGGCCGTGAACAGGAAATAAACAGGGTTGAACAAATTCTTTGCCGGCGTACCAAAAATAATCCGGTACTAATCGGAGAGCCGGGCGTCGGCAAAACAGCTATCGCCGAAGGCATAGCCCAAAAAATCGTTAGCGGTGATGTGCCTGATATTATGAAAGATAAAAGACTGGTCTCTTTGGATTTGACAGGTATGATAGCCGGATCCAAATACCGGGGCGAATTTGAAGAACGTCTCAAGAGTGGTATTGACGAAGCAGTTGCGGCCGGTGACGTAGTTCTGTTTATTGATGAGTTGCATACGCTGGTAGGCGCCGGTTCGGCAGAAGGCTCTATGGATGC
Source organism: uncultured Mageeibacillus sp. (assembly GCA_964630605.1). Lineage (GTDB taxonomy): Bacteria > Bacillota > Clostridia > Saccharofermentanales > DTU023 > DTU032. The sequence goes on from CAZVVR010000008.1 coordinate 10,778, forward strand.
TTCTAATATTTTAAAACCGATGCTGGCCAGGGGCGAAGTCCAGGTTATAGGAGCAACCACGCTGGACGAATACCGTAAACACATTGAAAAAGATTCAGCTCTGGAACGTCGTTTCCAGCCTGTAACAGTAGGTGAGCCGAGTGAAGATGAGGCGATACAGATACTTTATGGACTAAGATCTGTTTATGAGGACCACCATAAGGTGAAAATATCTGATCAAGCACTCGAAGCTGCTGTTAAACTCTCAACCCGCTACATCATGGACCGGTTTTTGCCGGATAAAGCTATTGACCTGATTGATGAAGCGTCTTCCCGCCTGCGAATCAACCTGGGTTCCAGTAGTCCGAAATCACAAATTGATGAGCTTAAAGCGCAGTTGTCACAGGCAGAAACCGATACCGAGGCAGCTGTTAAAAATGAAGATTTTGAGAAAGCGGCTGAACTGAAAGCTAAACGAGAAGAAATAGAGAAGCAAATTGCCGATCTGGAGAGCAGCGAAACACAGGAAGATCCATCGGAATGGCCGGTTTTGACTTCTGAGCACATAGCAGATATCGTCTCCAGCTGGACTAATATTCCGGTGAGAAAATTGACAGAAGATGACGCCGATCGTCTGCGTAACCTGGAAGATGAGCTCCGAAGACGTGTTTTGGGACAGGATGAAGCAGTCACAGCGGTATCCAAAGCCATTCGCCGCGGACGCCTCGGACTTAAGGATCCCAAACGGCCTACCGGTTCTTTCATTTTCCTGGGATCCACGGGCGTTGGTAAAACTGAATTAGCCAAAGCCCTGGCAGAAGCCATGTTTGGTAATGAAGAATCAATGATTCGTCTCGACATGTCAGAGTACATGGAGAAATTCGATGTCTCCAAGCTGATTGGTTCTCCTCCCGGCTATGTTGGTTATGAGGAAGGCGGGCAACTAACAGAGTTAGTGCGGCGCCAACCCTATTCACTTGTACTTTTTGATGAAATTGAAAAAGCACATCCCGATGTGTTGAATGCTTTGCTGCAGATTTTGGAAGATGGCCGTTTAACTGATGGTCAGGGCAGGGTGGTTAATTTTACTAATACCATCGTTATCATGACTTCAAATATTGGAGCACGCTTTCTTACCGATGGCCGCACTCGTATCGGTTTCGCCACTGATGACACTTTGGGTGTGGATTCATCCAAGGCATCTGAGGTTTTTGCCGGTAGAACTTACGAAGAAGCACGTGATGAGGTTATGGATGAATTACGTCGTAATTTCAGCCCTGAATTCCTCAACCGCGTGGACGAAATCATTTTCTTCCGCATGTTGGATAAAGACGTTATGCGTAAGATTGTTGATATTATGTTGGGGCAAGTTGCAGCGCGCGTAGCAGATATCGGACTTATGACAGAAGTAAGTGACAGGGCCAAAGATTGGTTGGCTGATAAAGGATATGAACCGCAATATGGCGCCAGACCTTTGCGTCGCCTGATTCAGTCCGAAGTGGAAGATCGTTTTTCCGAAGCACTGCTGGATGGAATAATCAAGGAAGGTGATCTGGCTTACATCGATTTAGATGAAGAACAGGATCATCTGCTGGTAAGGAAAAAGGGTGTTGAAGAAGCTCCGGAAGTTGTAAAGGAAGCTGCGGCTGCAACGGAGTCTGTATCAGAAGCTGCCGAAAACAAGTCAGAAGCAGATTCTGAAAAACCCGAAATGGAAGAAGACGCACCTGATGCTGGCAAGTCTGTTCAAGATGAATCTGACCAGGCAGACAATGAGGAAGAATAAGTTTAAATATTAATAAACTTAACAAACCTAACAATAAAACAGCGAAGCAGCTCCGAAAGAGGTTGCTTCGCTGTTGTGGCTGAAAATTACAGACTTATTACTTGATAGCCTTTATCAATAAAGGGCTTCATGCCTGCGTGACCAGACATATCATCAAACAGGGGTAAACCGGTTTTTTTATTATCATCGTATACATCCAACATTTTAGAACATGCCAGACAAACGCCGGCAATAAGTTCCAGTTTTCTGGCTTTTTTATAAAGAGGATTTTCCTCTTTGTGGAATTGTGGTAATAATTTTACGGACGATCCTTCAAAAATAATTTTAACTTCGTAACCCGCCTCATACAAATCAAGTGCGTTTAGTAAAATGTGTTGAAAACACATTTTCTCACCAGTCATACCGTAGAATAGTATTTTTTCCATGAATTTCCTCCAGATTTGAGCTAATTTTAAATTCCTGTTCTTTTTAAGTCCTAGTAACAACAAGATAATTATAGCTTAATATCAAAAAGAAGAAACAGGATGATATACTGAAATCAGTTTACTTACCGGAAAACTACTAAAAATTTGCCATTTATTAGCTGTTTAATGTTAAAGTTGAGACAAGATCGGGATATTGGATCTTGAAGATTTATCCGAATTATTAAGATAGTTTACACAACACAATTGAATTATTATGTCCATTATGAAACGGCTGTATTTATTAAAGAATCGCCGACAGAGCAGGAGGAGAAAAATGGCTACTGAAATTTGGGCACACAGAGGATCAAGCAAAAGCCAGCCTGAAAACACCATGGCTGCTTTTGAACAGGCATTGAATGATAAAGCTGAGGGCATTGAACTGGATGTGCAGCGCAGCCGGGACGGTCAGCTGGTAGTCTTTCATGACGAAAACCTCAAGCGATTAACTAATAAAGATGCTTATCTGGCAACACTCGACTGGGCCGATCTGAAAAAGCTGAATGTAGCTGCAAACCGGCCGGAGGCAGGAGTTCACCATATGCCGCTTTTGAGAGAGGTATTGGATTTTGTAAGAGGGACGGATCTGACGCTGAACATAGAGCTAAAGAACAGCAATGTTTTTTACCATGGTATGGAAGATGAAATTCTGGCCATGGTGGAAGAAAGCGCAGTTATAGACCAGGTTTGTTTCAGCTCTTTTAACCATATGTCTATGACTCAGTTAACTGCCAAAGGATATGGGAAGAATTCCGGTATGCTGTACTCGGAAATTTTATGTAATCCGTGGGACTACGTCAGCAATTGCGGTATGGGCGCAATCCACCCGATGTTTAACAGCCTGCAGGTTCCGGATCTGGTCAAAAATTGCCATGACGCCGGACTTAAGGTAAATGTCTGGACTGTTGATCAGGATATCTTTATTAATGCCGCTTTGCTGCTGGAAGTGGACGCTATTATGACCAATGTACCCACCAGGGCGCTTGAGTTACGCAATACGTATATAAAAGATAGCGGCTTGTCTGCATTGCAATCTTTAAAAAGTTCAGGTTTATTGGATTTAATTGGCTGAGATGAGGAGATCTCAGCTTTTTTGCTGACCTGAATAAATATATTAGAGAGGTGTTAAATGTCAAACCAAAGCACAAAGGCTAAAGCTATACCAAAATTAAACTATAAACAGATATTTTTAATTGGTTTTGGTTTTTTGGCATCCAGCTTGGCCTGGAGTATTTATAATTCGCAAGTGCCGCTTATTCTGGAGCAGCGCTTCCAACTTAGCGGTTTTTTGACCGGCGCTATTATGACCATAGATAATTTCTTTGGTGTTGTTTTTCAACCCCTGGTAGGGGCTGCCAGTGATCGCACCCGCACCCGTATTGGCCGGCGTATGCCTTGGATAGTAGTGGGTATTCCTATCTGTGCTCTGTTCTTTTCACTGGCTCCTTTGCAAAAAACACTCTGGGCTTTCATGCTGGCCATCATTATTTTCAATCTGGTTATGTCATGGTGGCGCAGTCCGGTTATCTCACTGATGCCTGACGTGACAGCAAGGCCACTGCGCAGCAAGGCCAACGGCGTCATTAATATGATGGGCGGTATCGGTTCTATTTTGGCATTTTTCTTTGGAGGAATGCTTTCGGATATCAGGGAAGATAAATTTTACGCTTTCTTTATGGCTTCGGTTGCCATGATGATTGCCCTCTTTATTTTACTGAAGTATGTCCGAGAACCCGATTCTCTCACTTTTAAAGAAGAACACAATATTCCAATCAAGGACACGACCGCCAACCGCTGGGCTTATAAAGCCCGGCAAATGCTCGCTGATGACCCTCACGCCAAAGATGAAGAACGAGTGGAAACTGCTGGCAAAAAACGTTCTATCGCAGCTTTTCTCAACTTGCCGGAGGCTGAAAAACGAAGTCTTCTGTTTCTTTTACTCGCTGTCTTTGCCTGGTTTATGGGATTTAATGCTATCGAAGCATTTTTTACCCTTTTTGCGACCAATACCTACGGTATAAGTGGCGGTTCGGCCACCATTATGCTAGCAGGCTTTTCACTGACTTTCCTAATCTTTGCCATTCCTGCCGGCATGCTGGGGCAGAGGATTGGACGCAAACGTACAATTTTGTTGGGTCTGATAGGTATTTGTTTGCTTTTTCTGCCGATTCTGGCACGTCCTCAGCAATGGCTGGTACAGGTTCTGCTAATTGCAGGCGGTATTTGCTGGGCCATGGTCAATATTAATTCCCTGCCTATGGTTTTAGAGTTTTCCTCTAATAAAACTGTAGGTACTTTTACCGGCTATTATTACTTCTTTTCCTTTACCTCGGCGATCGTGAGTCCGATCCTTTACGGCTTTATCAAAGACCTGCTGGATACTCACGCTTACTTGTTTGCTTTTTCCGTTATTTGCTATGCACTTGCTTTTGTGTTCATGCTTTTTGTCAAGCATGGCGATAACTTAGAACTGGCGCCGGAAAATATTAAGAAAGTATAATTTAATTAATTATTTAAAAACCTCCGGTTAGTCAGTCGGAACCGGAGGTTTTTATGATTTCAAAGCTGGCAAAAGCCGGAACGGTGTTTGCTAAAATGTTCCGGGAAAATATTCATACAGCCGACGTGCAGTTTCAGCTATAGGCAAACCCATCACGGTGAAAAAGTCCCCTTTTATAGATTCTACGAAAAATGCTCCCTGGTCCTGAATGCCATAACCGCCGGCTTTATCGAGAGAAGCACCGCTGGCTGCGTAAAGATTGATGCATGTGCGCGTGAAGGTATCCAGCGGATAAAAGCGCACCTCGGCTTTCGAAAAGAAGCTTTCGCTTTTTACCTGCGTTAAAATATTTACGCCGGTGAAAACCTTGTGTTCCCGTCCACTCAGCCGGTAGAGCATTTCTTTGGCCTGATCAATATTATGTGGCTTTCCCAAAATATCCTGGTCGAGAACGACAATAGTATCTGCTGCCACAATTACTCTGTCGGCAAGCGGAGCTACAGTCGTGGCCACGGCTGTAGCTTTAGCGGCAGCTAAGGCTGTAACCATCTGAGCCGCTAAGACATCGAAATCTGCACTGTTATCCTGCTGAGATAAAAACTGATCGCAGATTGTAGCTTCATCGATGTCTGCCGTAATAACTGTAAATTTTTGTGTGAACAAGCCCAGCAGTTCCTGCCGGCGGGGAGATTTGCTGGCCAATATGAGTTTTTCTGTTTTTTGCATAAAAATATACTCGCTTTCTAAGCGATATTAACACTGTAAAGGCTGGGTATGCAAACGCCTGTGCTCAAGGCTGACGATTGATATAATAGATGATGGAGGTCTATCTATGATTTACTATTTCAGTGGCAGCGGTAACAGCAGGCATCTGGCGAAATTACTTGCCCGGGAAAGCGGGCATGAGCTTTTTAGCCTGAATAAATTTTTTAAAGATAATTGTAGTTTTCATAAAGGCAGAGAGCTGATTGCATGCGGCAAAACATTACCTCTGCCTGAAAACAAGGACGAAGCTCTTGTTTTTGTTCATCCGACATACGGTTGGAGGCAGCCGCGACTGGTTACAAGCTTTCTCACCGCCCAGGCAGACCGGCTGAAAAATAGGCAGCTATATTTTGTGGCTACTGCCGGATCAGGATTTGGCGGCAGCGAAAAATATTTGCGCCGTCTTTGTCAAACTGTGAACGCTGACTATATGGGTCTGGCAACGATTATAATGCCGGAAAATTATACAGCTATGTTTGCAATCCCTGATGAAGTTGAAGCTGAGCATTTGATTAATCGCGGCGAGGTCAAGGCGAAAAACGCTGCTTTACTGATTAAAGACGGTGCCAGGCTTAAACCAGATCCCGAACTATGCAAATGGTCCTATCTCTTGTCCACTGTGATCAACCCCTTGTTCTATAAATTCTTTGTCAAAAGCCGTAATTTTTATGCCGATGACAGGTGCGACAGCTGCAGAGTTTGCGAGCTTATTTGTCCTCTAAATTGCATTACCATGAAAAAGAACGACGCCGGTAGACTGCGTCCGCAATGGAGCGATAATTGCACGCACTGCATGGCATGCATCAATCACTGCCCTACCCAGGCCATCGAATACGGAAAAGCCAGCCACAACAAACGCCGCCACCATATTTAACTTTAAATCAGAATGCATAATTTGGTGCCATGCATAATTTGGTGCCAGGCACGATTCTATGCAGTGCATAATTTGGTGCCAGGCACGATTCTATGCAGTGGCTGTAAAAATTTTCTCACATTTGTTCAGATTCAAGAACTAAAATGGTCAAAATTTTGCTCTATAGTAATAAATGGAGTAAAGACTTATTAATTAAGTCAGAATTTTAATAAGGAGGTAATATTATGTTTGATTTAGTTCCTTTTGGACGTAGAAATCGTCGTATGTCAGAAAGTTTCGATCAGGGCTTTGATCGCGGTTTTGGTCAATTATTCAACATGTTTGACAATACCATGTCCACGGATATTGTGGACCAGGGCGATCACTACGAGCTGACTTGCGAGCTTCCGGGCTTGAGCAAGGAAGACATCAAGGTTTCACTCGATGATAATTACCTGACAATTAACGTTGACCGCAAGGATGAACGTGAAGAGAAAAAGAGTGATTATGTGTTGCAGGAAAGACGTAGTTACAATTACAGCAGGCGATTCGGCATCAAGGGCATTGATAAAGAGAATATCAAGGGTAATTATAAAAATGGGGTGCTGAAACTCGAACTGCCCAAACTTGAAGAAGAGCAAAAAGAACAAGATTATTTGGACATTGAATTTGAAGAGTAGAAAAAGTAAACTTTAAGTCTAAGGCTTAAAAAAAGGGGGGTTTAAATTTAAACCCCCTTGCCTTTGTCTGTAAATGCACTTTACCGCTTATTTTCTGCTATTTGTTCCGGAAGTCCGTAAAACTTTCTTTTTTCAAAAAAGCTTGCATGGCGGCTTTTTGATCGTTGCTTTCAAAGCACTCAGCAAATAGTTCTGCTTCTACTTCCATTCCGGTTTCCAGATCAAGGTCCAGACCCTGCTGAATAGCAGCTTTGGCCATTCGTATCGCAATGGGTGCTTTACCTGCTATACTCTCGGCTAGCTTCATTGTTTCATCTCGCAGGTCGGCTGCGGGGACGAGAAGATTGATTATACCCTTTTCCAAAGCTTCCTCACCCTTGATGCGTCGGCCCGTAAAAATAAGTTCCATGGCATAAGCAGCTTGAGTAAGGCGGGCCAAACGTTGTGTACCGCCAAAACCCGGGGTAATTCCCAACCCGGTTTCAGGGAAAGAAAAACGAGCTGTATCAGCCGCTATTCTGATGTCGCAGGCCAGAGCCAGTTCAAAGCCGCCGCCCAAAGCATAACCATGAATTGATGCGATAACCGGACAGGGAAAAGCCGATAAATAAGAAAATACTTTATGACCAAAGGCAGCAAATTCCTCGGCCCGGTCAGCGTCCATCTCTGCCATTTCACCGATATCAGCACCGGCGGCGAACGCTTTTTCGCCTGAGCCGGTGATGATCAGACAACGCAAATCGTCTTCCTGCTCCAGCTTTTTTAATCTGTCATAGAGCTCATTCAGCAATTCTGAGTTTAAGGCATTCAAAGCTTCAGGCCTGTTCAGTGTCAATAAGGCGGTTTTATCTTTTATTTCTGTATTGATTAAGGTCATAACTTTATCCTCCTTGTATATTGTTGTTGTAGAAATTTTAGTGTTTCTACGACAGACATTTT
>CAZVVR010000009.1:0-18643 GCA_964630605.1 uncultured Mageeibacillus sp.
AATTTCAGGCCTGCTAAAAACCCTTAATAGTTCATCCGCTTTGAGTCCTGAGTTTTTTGCATACAGATATATCCTTAAATAGGCCATTCCATTGAGAACAAGTTGATGCAAAAAAAGAAATAAAATCGGTAATAATACAGAGATAATGGGAAACTTCCGATACACCAAACGTTTTTCTCTGCTTTGGTTACTTTCAGACATAAATTCTGAATCAACTGGATTTAAACGTGCCTGCCACGTCATCTTCCCTCTCCTTCAGAGCCACACAGTGCCCGTTCTCTTCTTTGTACAGCCCGGAGATCAATGCACAGTTTACGTAACTTTTTAATCTGAAGTAATCGACTCTAAGTAACGGCTAAAAAAAACTTCAAAAACTGCATCTAACTCCTTACGATCTCTGATCGAGGAGAACAACTGCTCCCCGCTATCATCACGCCAGGAACGCATAATAACAATTTCCGGATCACGGCGCTTACCATCATCAGGTTCGTAATTGTACATAACTGAATACACGCGGCCCTTGTAAGGAAAATTATCGAGCATAGAAACGTAGTATTCACGTCCTGAACGCTCATCGCTCAGGATTGCCAGAACATCATCATCAATGCTGCGTTTTCGCCCCATCGGACGATGTTCCGGCCGTTTGTCCGTGCTTGAAGAAGCTTTACTCTTCTTCATTCACCTCATCCTCATCCATCTCATCGAGCATGGCTTCGTATACTGCGTAAATACGGTCTTCGTTCTCCTCATCCAGACTTACCAGAGATTCTTCTCCGTCTTCATCACAGCTATACTGCATGATCAGCCAGGAAAAAGAATCTTCAGCATCAGCTTCATCTTCTTCATCTTCTCTGGTAATCAAAACACAGTATTCTTCATCTTCAAAAACAAAATTGTCGTAGAAAATAAAGGAAAATTCTTCATTAGTTTCCGGATCAATCAATATAATCTCGGCATCCTCGAAAGCCTCATCAAAAACATCATGTTCATCGTGATTGTGCGAATCGTCACCAGAACAGCAGTCGTGATGAGAATTGTAATAGGGTCTTAAGAAATCCATCTTCTTTTCCTCCTCATAATCGAACTTATACCCAGATTATTGGCTGAAAACACTTTTTAAAAAAGATGTCTTCAATATATGTGATTTCTGAGTATAGGGCAGATTATAACAGATGCGTGATAACGCGTGTAGTCTAAAGCGCACAATCTCTTTCACTTTCCAAATAATCCTGCAGGATTATTTCAGCAGCAATGCGATCAACCAGACCTTTGTCGCGTTCTTTATTTTTTTTAGTTTTTTGTAAAATTTCTTTGGCAAGAAGCGAGGTGTATCTTTCATCGACCAAAATCACTTCCCGGCCACTGCCGCGAAGCTGCTCCGCAAAATTAACAGTCAGATCAGTGATAGGACTTTTGTCGCCATCAGTTCGCAACGGGTAACCGACTACTATGGTATCAACCTGGTTTTCATCACAAAGATCAAAAATGCGTTGTTGTAACGCATCCAAATCTTTACCGTTCCAAACCAACGTTGAATGCCTTGAGGCCACGATCCGCAAAGGATCACTCAAAGCTATTCCTACACGCCGCAAACCAAAATCAATTCCTAAAACTCGCATAAAATTAATCGAGTCGTTCCACGTAATCTTTGATAATTACTGCCAGTAAATCATCGCGCTCCATGCGCCTGATCACTCCGCGGGCACCTTTGTGATTAGTTATATAAGTAGGGTCGCCTGAGAGAAAATAGCCAACAAGCTGATTAATCGGATTATAGCCTTTTTCTTCCAGCGAGAGCATAACTTCCACCATAATATCGTGAGCCTGTTTTTTGCGGTCAGTAACTATTTCGAAGCGAGTTGTATCACCGTGATCCATTAAATTCCCTCCAATTTCATAGTATTTTACAGTTTAACATCAATCAGAAACCTTAGCTATTGCAAAAGTGTCCAGTCGTTCACATAAAGTAACCTCAAGCAATTCACCTCTGGAAATTGTTCTAGCTTTGTCCGGCACCACAATTGCCGGCAGATAGTCTTCTGTATAGCCATGCCATCTGCCCAGTTCATCTTGTCTTTCTGACAAAACACTTCTGGTCTCTCCCAGATTCCTGTCTATCGCCCGCTGAGCCAACTTTTCTGCCAATTCATGCATTCTTTTCGCCCGTTCCCTTTTAACCTCTCCGTGAACTTGTCCGGGCAAATTATAAGCTTTTGTTTTCTCTCGCCGTGAAAATCTGAATACGTGAATTCTCATAAAATCAATCTCTTCACAAAAGTTTAGAGTCTCCTGGAAATCCTGTTCCGTTTCTCCGGGAAAACCCACTATTATATCCGTGCTGATTTCTGCTGCCGGCAGATATTTACGAATTGTCCCAACTGCCTGACGAAAACTTGCACGTGTATCGCGTCGACGCATCGCTCGCAAAATCTTGTCGCTCCCGCTTTGCAAGGAAAGATGGAAATGCGGACAGGCTCGCTCTATACGGGCATAACGCTTCATAAATGCATCCGAAATAATTCCCGCAGCGTCGAGCGAACTCAGCCGCAGGCGGATTAGTCCCGGAATTTGGTTAAGATCTTCCAGAAGATCGATAAGGGCAGGTGCATTCGGATCATGTCGCCAATCGCAGGCGTAGGAATTAAGATTGGTTCCGGTCAGAATCAGCTCACCGAAACCCCTTGCCACCAGTTTCTCTGCTTCGCGCAGAATCGATTCCGGTGACCGGCTGCGCGCAGGTCCGCGGGCCACAGTTGTAGCGCAATAAGAGCAGGCATTGTTACAACCATCCTGTATTTTTAAATAGGCCCTGACCTCGTCCGGAAAGGCAGTACCCGGTAGTTCTTCGTATTGTGACCGGGAAATCCTGGCATTTTCCGGAATATATTGTTTTTCCGGCTTTGTTTCCCTGTTATAAGCTTCTTTATTTTCCAACCGGTCGTTGATCATGTCCAGCAGTTGCGAGCGGCCAACAGTTCCGATAGAAAGATCACACAATGATTCCAAATTGTAAAGCTCAGAGTGGCAGCCGCTGCAGACAATAAGTGCTGCAGGATTTTGTCTGCGGTAACGCCGCAGCATTTGACGGCTTTTACGACCGGCTTCAGCCGTGACCGTGCATGAATTCAAGACATAAACATCAGCAAACTCATTTGCCGCTACCACCTGGTAACCGGCAGCTAAAGCCTCGTCATTGAGAGCGTCCATTTCATATTGATTAGTCTTGCAACCCAGAGCTTGCGACGCAAATTTTACTTGTTCTTTTTTATTCATTAAAAATCTTTCTAAATTATGATTTCATTATAATATATCTAAAATACTCTAACTTCGTTAAGACACACAAGACCGCCTTACTAGTATATTGCGGCCATTTCATATAAAATGAAATACAAACCATTTTGGAGGAATTATGCAACACTGCCGAGTTATGCTTTCATCTGTAAAGCGTGTTAAAGATTTTGTGCGATTAGTAAATCAATTTCCTGGTCAAATTAATATTGTTTCAGGACCCTACGTTGTTGACGCAAAATCGATTATGGGCATTTTTAGTTTAAATCTCAATGAGCCGGTTCTTGTCCAAATGAGAGAAGATGTACCTGCTGAACTGATGGAGCGCTTAGCTCCATTTTCCATTTGTGAGGATAAGCAGGAAAATGACTCATAATCTGTAATGCAGTTTTCCCAATAAAAAAGAGCCGTGCGGCTCTCTTTATTTTTAAATTTTCAATCTAATTTTCTTTATACGCCACGTCCGGTCAATAAATAAAGTACCATAGACAGCACCGCAAACGATACTCCAAATACTACAGTCAAACGAGCCAAAACTGCATCCCGGGTGCGCTTTTTCGATTTTCCATAAAAAGTATCCGAACTATCCCCTGACAACACACCAAGTCCTTTGGATTTCGAATCTTGAAATAAAACACTAAGAATCAGTCCTAAACAGACAATTACATAAATTACTCCGAGGACTATTTGTAAGGTATCCATTGCTAACCTCCATAAGCTACTATACGCCGACTGATGATATCACAGGGACGGGTAAAAAGGCAAATTATTTGCACAAATCAAAAAGATGACCTCCCTGACTCTCTACATATAGAGAAGCTGGTTTTCTAAAAAGAAATGTTTGTGTACGTTATGATAAAGTTTTTTCAGCTTTTCAAAGGTAATCTCGTAAGTCTGGCAGCAATCATCCGGCGCGCTAAAAGAATTGGTCATGCTTTTCACATCGTGAAGCAATTTTCCAATTATCTCATGTTCCGCCAGCAAGGCCTCACCATCATATTCCTCACCGTCAAGCATCCGTTGAAATTCTGAACGTTCTTCCTTGGTCATATGTACTGTCAGTTCAGCATTTAATTGTGAAAACTTTTTGTAAAGACGGGACAATTCATCACTATGTTCCTCATAATGTACCCGGAGCAAGATCGGCAAATATTCCCCGATTTCAGACAGAAGCTTTTCTTCCACCCGGTGGTACTGATGAATAATATGGTCGATCAGCATTTTTTTATCTTCAGGCTGATCTAATTTAATAGCTTCTTTAAAAGTAATATTTTCATCTGAATCAGGTACATTATTCAGTTGTTTAATAAAATCGTCAGGATCAAGATTTTTGGCTTTCATAACTTCTGTAAGCTTTCTCTCGGCTTCACAGCAGAAATCAATGCCATATTCACTTAAAAGGTCAATAATATCGGGATCGTCCTTGACTGCTTCTGCTATTGTCATATGTTGTCTAATCATAATTCTGGCCTCCTCGATTAATTTTTCTGGTAAAATTATAGCTCCATCATGAAAAAACATTAGTAACAAAAGCTATTACTTTCAATTTCTGTTTAGTTAGAATGATTATTAATTAAGTAATAGATGTTACTGTAGCAAAAAAGAAAATGATATTTTGAAGGAGTTTGTTAGATGCGTAAAAATATAAAAAATAATGTCAGTTGGGTCGGTTACATTGACTGGGAACTACGTGAGTTTCACGGTACTGATTACAGTGTTTTCAACGGTTCCAGTCAAAACGCTTATTTAATCGAAGAAGAAAAAACGGTTTTAGTAGATACGATTTGGAAACCTCATGGCGAACATTTCCTAAATAATCTGAAACAGGAAATCGATCTCAAAGATATCGACTATATCATCGTACAACACGGCGAAGTTGATCATTCAGGTGCTCTTCCGGCTTTAATGCGAGAAATCCCCGACACTCCTATTTACTGTACTGCCAATGCTGTTAAAAGTTTAAAAGGACAATTTCATGAAGATTGGAACTTTAATATTGTCAAAACCGGCGATTCTCTTGACATAGGCAATGGAAAATCGCTCATTTTTGTCGAAATGCGTATGCTCCACTGGCCGGATAGTATGGCAAGCTACCTGACAGTTGACAACATCCTTTTTTCCAATGATGCCTTTGGCCAGCACTTTGCTGTTGAAGAGCTGTTTAACGATCTGGCAGATCCCTGCCTTTTGGAAAAAGAGGCCATGAAATATTACGCCAATATACTCAATCCCTTCTCCTCTCTGGTCAGCCGCAAGCTGGATGAAATTGCCGGACTTAATTTGGACATTGACATTATTGCTCCCAGCCACGGTGTAATCTGGCGCGACAACCCCACTCAAATTATCGAAAAATATGCTGACTGGGCCGATGCTTATCAGGAAGACCAGATCACAATTGCCTACGAGACGATGTGGGAAGGAACAACGGATCTGGCTAATGCCATTGCCCACTACATCAATGACCTTTCTCCGGATACAAGAGTCAAGGTATTTAACATAGCCAAAACAGACAAAAACGATATCATGACGGAAGTATTCAAATCTAAAGCTATCGCGGTGGGTTCACCGACAGTGTTAAACGATGTTTTATCAAACGTAAGCGGCTGGATGTCTTTTCTTAAATCATTGAAATTCAAGAATAAAAAGGCAGCTGCTTTCGGTTGCTATGGCTGGTCGGGTGAATCAGTGAAAATTTTGCAGCAAGGTTTAGCCGAAGCTGGTTTTGAAGTAGTTGATGCTGACCTGCGTGTCAACTGGAACCCAACTCAATATGATTTGTCTCAGGCCGAAAAAGTAGCACAGGCTTTACTGGAATAAAATAACAGCTATCTGAAAATTCAAAGTGGTTGCCGTGCGGCAACCACTTTTTTAATATCCAAATCATTCACCAATTTACTAAGAAAAATTAAAAATTAAAGGTAAAACGGCTGCCAAAATAATGGCAGGCAAAAAATTGGCGATGCGTATACGTTTGTCAAACAACATGTTGATGCCAATCAAAAGAACCAGGATCGATCCAACAAAAGAAATATTGAACAACATCAGATCACTTAAAATCGGTCTGATCCAACTCGCAAGAACAGTTAAGCTGCCTTGATAAATAAGTAATGGGATGGCTGAAAAAAGCACACCCACGCCATAATTTGAAGCTAGAATCGTTGCAATCACGCCATCCAGAGCCGACTTGGCGAAAAGCATGGAAGGATCGCCCAATAATGCATCTTGAAAAGAACCAACAATAGCCATCGCACCTGTACAAATGATAATTGTTGTTGTGACAAAACCTTTTGCAAAATTATTATCTTTATCCGAAACGCGGATCTTTCTTTTTAAATATTGACCAAGACGCTGCATCCAGCGGTCAATATTGATCCATTCTCCTAATATTACGCCCAGCACCAGACACAGTATCATCAACAAGGTATTCCTGGTGGCAAGCAGCATACCGTCTACAACCAGGACGCCGCGCAACGCTCCCGAAATACCAATCAACATGGTTGATACGCCCAAAGCCTGCAAGAGAATTTCTTTAAAGCGATCTTTGATACCTTGTTTGAGCAAAAGCCCTATTCCACCTCCGGCCACTACAACCAGAGTGTTAACAATAGTTCCGATACCTGTCATACTTGTTTGGCAGCCTCGGATTCAACCCATTGTTCTGTTGCTTTCATCGCATCCAGCGTTTTCTCAAAAAGCTCATCTAAAGTCCAGCCGAGACGCTCCGCTCCTTCAGAAATGGTTTCACGGGAACAAGCGGCGGCAAACCTTTTATCTTTGAACTTTTTCCTGACACTGGAAACTTTCATATCCTGAAAACTTTTGGAAGGACGCATCAAAACTGCTGCTCCCATCAGGCCGGTTAACTCGTCAACCGCAAAAAGAATCTTCTCCATTTTTTCCTGAGGTTCAACATCAGAGCAAATTCCGTAAGCATGACTGACAATAGAGCGGATCATATCCTCTCCTACTCCGGCTTCAGCCAGCAATTCGGGTGCCTTGGTGCAATGCTCGTCCGGCCACATTTCGAAATCGATATCATGCAGCAGTCCTACCATACTCCAATACTCAATTTCTTGCGGAGCATATTTTTCAGCGAAATAGCGCAGCACTGCTTCTAATGTCAGAGCATGACGAATATGGAAAGCTTCTTTATTATATTTTTTCAAAATGGCTAACGCTTCGCTTCTGTTTAAGTTACTTTGTTTCACTACAATTCTCCCTGTTTGTTATTTGTTTAAATACTAGCAGATAAAAGAAATCTTTTAGAAGATCAGTTAAAAGATAAGTATAAACAAGCAGTTATGTCAACTGACATAGCTACAGCAAAATCTAAATTTACCGGTATATTTAAAGCTTTGATAATTCAACTGCCAGATCTGCAGCTACCCGCGCATTGTTATAAACAAGCGCAACATTGGCTTTAAGACTTTCGCCCTGAGTAATATCCTTGACTTTGGACAATAAGAAAGGAGTAGTTTCCTTGCCTGCGATTCCCAGTTCTTCAGCTTCTTTTAAAGCACTCTCAATGGCTTTATTAATCAAATCCTGGTCCAGCTCTTCCTGTTCCGGAATTGGATTTGCAACGACTACACCACCTTCAAGATTTAGATCCCATTTTGTTTTGATCGCCCTGGCCAGTTCGGCTGCTGACTCCACTTTATAGTCAACTCCATAACCGGATTTCCGCGTATAAAAAGCCGGAAACTTGTCCGTCTGGTAACCTACAACAGGCACGCCGTAAGTTTCCAGATATTCCAGAGTCAGGGCTATATCAAGAATAGATTTGGCTCCGGCACAGACAACTGCGACATTAGTGTTGGCCAACTCTTGCAGGTCAGCAGAAATATCGAAGGTCTCCTGCGCTTTTCTGTGAACACCGCCGATACCTCCGGTGGCAAAAATTTTAACTCCGGCTAATGCAGCTATTATCATTGTGGCCGCAACTGTGGTAGCTCCGTCTCCGCCCCTGGCCACTACAAAAGGCAAATCACGCCTGGAAACTTTGATAATATCTTTTTCTTTCCCCATATATTCAATTTCATCCGCGGACAGGCCCACGATAAGACGCCCCGCGATCAGTCCTATTGTCGCCGGAACAGCTCCTTGTTGAGCTATTATTTTTTCACATTGAAGGGCGGTTTCAATATTTTGAGGATAAGGCATGCCATGGGAAATAATTGTAGATTCGAGAGCAACCACAGCCTGTCCTTTTTCAACTGCTGCCAGCACATCTTTCCTGACATCTAAATACTTATTCAACATTCTGCACATCCTCCATATATAATCTTATATTATCTACTGACATGTTCGGATTAATGGTATTTTCGTGGCTTATGGCCAGCATGGAAGCTGCGATACCCATTCCTGCACTCTCTTCAATGCTCAAATTATTAATGTAAGCATAAGCTAAGGCGGCAATAAATGCATCACCGCCACCGGTAGCATTAACGACTTCTATCGGTGCACCCTGAGCAAAACCTTTACTGCAACCATCATTGTAAAATACTCCATCTTTTCCCAGGCTGATAAAAACTTTTTTAACCCCTTGTTCCAAGAAATATTCACTGGCTGCCAGCAAGTCATCTCGGTCGTTTATTTCTTGACCTGATAAAATTTCCGCCTCAAGACGGTTGGGTTTAATGGTGTGGAAATATCCAATTAAATGTTTAACTTTTTTAGCTTTGCTGGTTGACACTGTATCAAGGAAATAATCTACATTTCTATAGGTCGTTACCAGAAACTCGATAAGTTCCCGCGAAATATTGGTATCAATTACAATTAGCTGTGATTTTTGGATTATTTGCCCTTTGGATTTAATAAACTCTATTGAAAGGCGATCAAAAATATCCATAGCCGCAATCGCAAGTGCCATATCTCCTGTCTCATCTAAAATAGATAAGTAAGTGGACGTAGCTTCACCTTCCAGAAAAAGCGAATCCGACAAATCAATAGCATTCATCTTGCACTCTTCCTGAATCTTTTTACCATAGATATCCTGGCCGACAGCGCTGATCAGCTTAACAGATATTCCCAGGCGGGCCATGTTTTCTGAGATGTTTCTGCCGACTCCGCCCAAAGATACTTTAACTGTTCCGGGGTTGGAATCGGCAGCAATCAATTTTTGGTAGGGAAAACCCTGAATATCTACATTAATGCCACCAACAACAGTCGCATACGACTTGCTGTTGGTTATATAACCCTTTCCCACAATAAGTCCTTTCTTCATTAAACTGCTTATGTGGACAGCAACCGAAGATCTGGTTATGCCAAGAATTTCTGCAATTTCTCTCTGACTTAACAACGGTTCTTTCTCAATAAGTTTCAAAATTTCAGATTCTCTTTGAGTCATAACTTCGTTCCTCCACAATAATAAGTGCATAGTTCAATTATTACAGTCCAACCACATGCATATATTTTAAAACAGTATACACATTTTTTATACATATAGCATATACATTTCAAATATATCGCCTTTATTTTTTATAAAATGATAGGTTTTTTAAAATTAATGGTTTCTAAACAAGTTTTCTACTGATTAATTCTATATTTCGAGCCGTAAAATAGATATTATTTTTACCCGTTTTAAATGAGAATAATTATTCATCGGCAAGAGTTTCTGCAATTCACGTTGGAATGCTTAAACAACAACTGATATTTTTGCTATTTTTGCTATATTGTCCAATTTTCGAGTTTCCGGCTGAGGTTCAATTGACAGTAGTAATACATTAATATATTTTGATAGTGTATTTAAGTAACAATTAACTTGTAATAGTTAAAAAAATTATAATATATTTGTTTGGCGATGTATAAATAATCATTTTATGCAAAACTTTTACAGCTGCAACGCTTATGGCGCTGCGGCTTAATTGATATATGAGGGGGAAATGTGAGTACAAAAACTTTATTCTATATCCTAAAACGGGTTGTTCTGGCATTTTTAACAGTACTGGTGGTCATAACTGTCACGTTTTTCGCTATGCACGCTATCCCGGGTGGACCTTTTCTGGGAGAAAAAGCAGTTTCTCCGGCCGTTCTTGAAGCTTTGGAAGCTAAGTACGGCTTAGATAAACCAGTTTTCGAACAGTACACAACCTATGTAAAAGGTATCTTGCTTGACCTGGATTTTGGCCCGTCACTCAAGCAACGTGGCATGATGGTTATTGACATTATCAAGGATGGCCTTACAATTTCTATTCGTCTCGGCCTGATCGCCGCTGTTATCGCTTTGGTTTTTGGGCTTTTTCTGGGTTCTATCGCTGCTCTTCGCCGCAATACTATCGTTGATAGAATTATCATGGTGGTGACTACAGCGTTTGTATCCATGCCATCGTTTATCATGGGCTCGCTGCTTTTACTAGTCTTTGCTGTAATGTGGGCAATTGTACCTGCCAACGGATCTACTGCAGCCGGCCTGATTTTGCCTATAATCACTTTGTCCCTTTATCCTATGGCCTATATCACACGTTTAACACGCTCATCCATGCTTGATGTGCTGGGACAGGATTATATCCGTACCGCCCAGGCCAAAGGAGTATCTTTCCCCAGTATCATAGGCGGTCATGCTCTCAAAAATGCAATTATTCCCGTTATAACCTATTTCGGACCCATGCTGGCCTATATCGTCACCGGATCACTGGTTGTTGAAAGAATTTTTGCAGTACCAGGTATCGGCAGATCTTTTATCAACAGCATTACCGGCCGCGATTATCCCCTGATCATGGGCACGACCATTGTATTGTCTTCCTTAATTGTTCTTATGAACCTTCTGGGTGACGTCATGTATAAACTCGTTGATCCTCGTATCAGCTTTGAATAAGGAAAGTAAACAAATATGAAGAAAAATCCTTTAAGCATGCATATAAACGTTGACGCCTTTACTCCTGCTACCGAGGAAGAAAAAGAATATATGGTGCAACTGCGCGCCTCTTCCACTTTCTTCCGTGACGGTGCTAAACGCCTTAAGAAAAACAAGGTGGCAATGTTCAGCCTTATTGTTATTATACTGGTCACACTGTCTTCGATCTTTCTGCCCCTGTTCTGGCCTTACTCTTATGAAGATCAGCTGGGTGTTCAGCCGGGCAAAAGGGTGGATCCTTCTTTTAACAATCTGAAACCTTTTGAATATGGCTCAACCGAGCAAAAGCTAATAGACGAGGGAGAATCTGTTTTCCCGCATATTTTCGGTACAGACTCAGCCGGACGTGATTATTTTATCAGAGTTATTTATGGTACCCGCATATCGTTGGCTGTCGGTTTTTTTGCCAGTATTATTGTTTTAATAATTGGTCTGATTGTGGGATCGGTTGCCGGATATCTTGGTGGCAAAGTTGACCTTATTGTCATGCGTATCGTTGACGTAATTTATTCATTGCCGGATACATTAATGGTCATTCTGCTGGCTTCCATACTAAGAGTCACTCTGGGCAACAGCCTTGAAGGTACTCTGCTGGAAAGCATTGGTTCCAACATAATGAGTCTTTTTATTGTTTTTGCGCTCCTTTATTGGGTCTCCATGGCACGCCTGGTGCGGGGCCAGATTCTTTCTCTTAAAGAAGAAGAATATGTCCTTTCGTCAAAAGCGACAGGAGCCAAAGGTTCCTGGATTATCCGCAAGCATTTACTGCCTAACTCCATTAGTGTTATCATAATATCTACTGCCCTGCAAATTCCCAGTGCTATCTTCACGGAAAGCTATCTGTCATTTCTGGGACTTGGAGTTAACGCTCCCATGCCTTCACTCGGATCACTTGCTTCAGACGCCTTAAACGGTATCAACTCATATGCATACCGTTTGGTAATCCCTGCCATTGCAATTTCGCTGATCGTTTTATCACTGAATTTACTTGGCGATGGATTGCGCGACGCTTTTGATCCAAAATTGAACAGATAGGAAAGGAAAATAAAGTGGCATTATTAGAAGTTAGAAATTTACATACATCATTTTTCACTGATGCCGGTGAAGTAAAGGCTGTTAATGGGCTTTCATTTGATCTTGAATACGGCAAAGTTCTTGGAATTGTGGGTGAATCGGGTTCAGGAAAAT
The DNA here is from genome assembly GCA_964630605.1 of uncultured Mageeibacillus sp. Classification (GTDB taxonomy): domain Bacteria; phylum Bacillota; class Clostridia; order Saccharofermentanales; family DTU023; genus DTU032. The sequence goes on from CAZVVR010000009.1 coordinate 12,332, forward strand.
CCGTAACCGCATATTCCATTATGCAAATACTGGCTCCTGCAGGCAAGATCGTCTCGGGTTCAATCAAGTTTGACGGACAGGAACTTATAGGTATAAGTGAAAAAAAGATGCGCAGCATCAGAGGTAAGCGAATTTCCATTATCTTTCAGGATCCGATGACTTCGCTCAATCCTGTTTATACTATCGGCCATCAATTAATTGAGGCAATCAAACTGCACACTGACTATAAAGGATCAAAGGCACGCAATCGGGCAGTCGAACTCCTGAAACTGGTTAATGTTAACGATCCGGAAAAGCGGATTAAACAGTATCCCTACGAGTTCTCAGGTGGCATGCGGCAACGTGTTATGATTGCCATGGCCCTGGCCTGTGAACCTGATATTTTAATTGCTGATGAACCTACTACTGCTCTGGACGTAACAATTCAGGCACAGATTCTTGAGCTGATGATATCCCTCCAGGACGAACTGGGCATGTCAATTATTATGATCACCCATGATCTTGGTGTAGTAGCTCAAATGTGTGATGAAGTTGTGGTTATGTACGCAGGCGAAATCTGCGAACAGGGCACTGCTGATGAAATTTATTATAATCCGCATCATGAGTACACAAAAGGACTGCTTAACTCGATTCCTACCATAGCTTCCGCCGGCCAAAAACTTAAACCCATAAGCGGTACCCCCATCGATTTGTTGAATATGCCCGCGGGCTGCCCTTTTGCACCGCGTTGCGATAAAGCTATGAAAATATGTATCAAAGAACATGCTCCAGAAATGCAAATTAATGATGAACATATAGCCTATTGCTGGGAGAATGTCAGAAAGGGTGTTGCCGACGGTTCAATAGTACTAGCTGATCCAAAGGATACCCAGCCACAAAAAGAGGTAGCTGTAAATGAATAATACTATTACTGCCCAACACTTAGTTGAGGTTAATGATTTAAAACAGTATTTCGATATTAATATGGGATTGTTCCGCTCAAAGCCGCTTAAAGCAGTGGACGGTGTTTCTTTTAATATAAGAGAAGGCGAAACTCTGGGATTGGTAGGAGAATCAGGTTGCGGAAAAACGACAGTCGGACGCAGCCTTCTTCATCTTTACGAGCCCACAGGCGGAGAAATCAGATACAAGGGACAGGAAATCAAAAGTAACAAAGATATCGCTAAATTTCGTCAGCAGGCAACAATGGTTTTTCAGGATCCTTATTCTTCTTTGAACCCACGCATGACTGTCGCAGATATCATTGGAGAACCTTTAGACGTCCATAAGTTATTTTCAAATAAAAATGAGCGTAAAGAACTTATTCTGGAACTGATGGATAAAGTCGGGTTAAACAGCGAACACGCTGCACGCTATGCTCATGAATTTTCGGGTGGTCAGAGGCAAAGAATCGGGATAGCCAGAGCTCTGGCAGTCAATCCTGATTTTATGGTTTGTGACGAACCTGTTTCTGCCCTGGATGTTTCTATTCAGGCCCAGGTGATCAACATGTTCGAGGAGCTTCAGGATGAATTTGATCTCACTTATCTCTTTATTGCCCACGACCTGCTTGTCGTACGCCATATTTCCGACCGCATTGCAGTAATGTATCTGGGCAAGCTGATGGAAATGGCTCCTGCCACTGACATATACGATCACCCGCTTCATCCTTATTCGAAGTCATTGATCTCAGCGGTTCCGGTACCGGATCCTCGTATAGCCCGCGCTCATGAACGTATTGTTCTAAAAGGAGAAATTCCAAGTCCCCTAAATGCACCTTCAGGCTGTGGTTTTCGCACACGTTGTCCTTATGCTATTGAGTGTTGCGCAGAATCAGTTCCTGAATTTGAAGAAATACATGATGGCCATTTCGTTGCCTGTCACCGGGTCGACGAAATCAATTAAATCGATTTCAGATATGTAGCGGTATTACCGCCGCGTATTTTGAAAATATGCTTTTGTAAAGCAAAGTTTAAGAAAGGAAAGAAAATTATGAAAAAGTTTCTAGCACTGCTACTTGTATCAGCCTTAGCGCTATCAATAGTAGCCTGTAACGGAGCTGACGAGCCCGTAGTCACCGACCCACAGGAAACAGAAGGCACAGAAGGCACAGAAGGCACAGAAGGACCGACAGAATCCGACCCGGAGGAACCAACTGAACCGGCAGAACCCGGCGCAGCTTCGATTGCGGTATGTCTGTCTTCAGAGCCGGACACCATTGACCCTGCACTCAACTCTGCAGTTGACGGCGCTACCTTGTTGGTTCACCTGTTTTCAGGCTTGGCCAAATGGGATACGGACGCAGACGGCAACTATGAAATCGTGGCTGATTCAGCAGAAGAATTAGTTGAAGGTGTCGTAAATGATGATGGCACTGTCACCTATACCTACACCTTGCGTGATGGTTTGAAATGGTCCGACGGCGAAGACGTAACAGCTGAAAACTTCGAATTCGCTTGGAAACGCGCCTCTTCAGTTGATTTGGGTGCTGACTATAGCTACATGTTCGAAGTAATTCAAGGCTATGGCGATGAAATCAACGTTACTGCAACAGATGAAAAAACTCTGGAAGTAACTTTGGCGAACGTTATCCCCTATTGGGATGAACTACTGGCCTTCCCGACCTACTTCCCTGTACGCGAGGATGTAGTGGAAGATGAGACCTGGGCCACAGATCCCTCAACTTATGTCTCCAATGGGCCTTACACCATGAGCTCCTGGGATCATAACAGCAAAATCACTCTTCAGAAAAACCCGGACTGGATCGATGCAGATGCCATAACCATGGATACAATCGAATTCTATCTCTCCGACGATTCCAACAATATGCTGGCCAACTTCAAGAGTGGAGCCTGGCAGTTAATCGATGACGTTCCGACCAATGAGATCGCTTCTTTAAAAGAAGAATATCCTGACGAGTTCTACATCCAGGGTCAGATCGGCACCTATTACGTGTGCTGGAACGTTAACAAAAGCATCCTGCCCGAAGGCAGTGATCTCACCGGAGTTGAAGCAGAAATGGCTCAGGCAGAGATTCGTAATGCCATAAGCTTACTCTTTGACCGCAATTATATCGTTGAAGAAGTTGCACAGGGCGGACAGCTACCGGCAGCCTCTTTCGTATCCATGGGTTTAACCGATGCTGATGGCTCAGAGTTCTATCAGAATGCCGGCTCCAGCAGTGACTATATTGGTTACTACAACATCGATCCTTCTGATGAAGTAATGGATGCCAACTACACAGAAGCTCTCGAAGTCCTGAAAAAATACTATGATTTCGACGAAGCAACACAGACATTCACTAACGTTCCAAGCCTGGATTATCTCTATAATACCAGTGAGGGACATAAGGCTATAGGTGAGTATCTGCAGAGCGCCTTAAACGGTGTCGGAATCAACATGACCATGGAAAACCAGGAATGGGGTACTTTCCTCAACACACGTAAAGACGGTGACTATACTGTCGCACGTAACGGCTGGATCGCTGACTATAACGATCCCATCACCTTGCTGGACCTTTGGTCCTCCGGTTCCGGTAACAATGATGTGCAGTTCGGTAAAGATGAGCACGCTGATATAGCGGCTTATGACATCGATCTGACAGAATATGGCCTCGACATTGTAGTCGAAGGCGGAACCTGGGCTGAAACTTATGACGTTATCATTGCTGAAATTAAAGCATCTACTGATGACGAACAGCGTTATGGTCTGATGCACGCTGCTGAAGACCTGCTCATGAGCACAGGTGCTGTTACCCCGATCTATTACTACACAGACTTGTACATGCTTAGTGAATCCGTAAGCGGTTTCTATTCAATCCCGTTAGGCTATAAATACTTCATGTACACATCAATTGAATAAGAGCAAGTAATCGCTCTTTTAGACTTAGCCCCTCCGGCCTCGTGCAGGGGGGGGCTTTTTCTGTAATTCTCAAGGTCTCTGCCTGTCGCGTTTTTAGTCACAAACCGTTATAATAGCTACGAATATATCACTGACGCTATGAATATACAGAAGGAGAAATAAATGCTTAAAGGAAATCTTGTTTTCGGCCAATCGGGCGGACCAACTGCTGTAATAAATTCAAGTGCAGCCGGTTTGCTAAATGCAGCTTTGGCAAGCCCCGTCATCGATAATGTTTATGCGGCCGAACACGGAATAGTTGGTATTTTAAATGATCGGCTTTTTGATATTGGGCAGGAGGACCCTGCAGAGCTAAAACTACTTACCCAAACGCCTTCCTCTATTTTTGGATCCTGCCGCCATAAACTGGCTGACTTTGAGGAGGATAGCAGCGAATTTTTCAGGATTCTCGAAATTTTCAAAAAACATAATATTCGCTATTTCTTTTATAACGGTGGTAATGACACTATGGATACTTGCCATAAAATCAGCCGTTTTATGAAAAGACAAGGGTATGAGTGCCGTGTTGTAGGTATCCCCAAAACTATAGATAATGATCTTTGCGGTACTGATCATTGTCCCGGTTTTGGCTCAGCGGCAAAATATGTAGCTTCGAGTATTATGGAAGTTAAACTGGATTCTCAGGTCTATAATTATCCGCAAATTATAATTGTTGAAGTTATGGGACGACACGCCGGCTGGCTGGCCGCATCATCGGCTCTGGCCACTTACAAGGGCGCGGGACCTGATCTTATATACTTGCCGGAAAGAGCTTTTTCACTGGAACAGTTTGAGCGGGACGTCCGTACAGTTCATGAGCAAAAAGGCGATGTCATGATATGTGTTTCTGAAGGCTGCCAGGATCAGGACGGCAGATTTATACCGGAAATGTTTGCTGACAGCGAGCTGAAAACTGACGCTTTCGGACACAAGCAGCTGGGCGGAGCAGCCGACACGCTCGCTTCATTAATTAAAGATAAATTCAACGTTAAGGTCAGAGCTATTGAATTCTCGCTTTTGCAACGTTGCGCAGCACACATCGCTTCACCGGTAGACGTCAATGAGGCTTATGCCGCCGGGGAAACTGCACTCAAGTTTTCTTTGGACGGATACAGCGATTTCATGGTCGGCTTCAAGCGAGTATCTGATGAGCCTTATAAAATCGAGATAATTAGAGTACCACTTGGTGTATGTGCTAATCTGGAAAAGACCTTACCGGAAGAGTGGATTAACAAGGCAGGAAATTTCGTGCTTGATCCTTTTATTGATTACACCCTGCCTTTGATACAAGGTCAAACAACACGCAGCGAAGAAGATGGTCTGCCACATTTCGCAGATCTGAAAAAAATTCTCGTGGTTTAAATAAAAATACAGACCCAAAAAGGTTTTCACGATATAAAGAAGGGAAAATATTGTAAATGAGCCAACAAAACACAGGCAGCCAGCAAAATCTAAATCTTGAACAAATAGATCTGAGTCTTTTGAATCCGGTTTTAGAAAAAAACAAAGGGCTAAAAGGCAGTGCTATAGCCGTACTGCAGGAGGCCCAGGAGATATTCGGTTATCTGCCTTTAGAAGTATTAGAAAAAATCTCTGAAGAAACCAACGAGCCTTTAGCCAAGCTTTATGGTGTCGCCAGTTTCTACACCCAATTCCGGATGAATCCGGTTGGCAAACATCTTGTCATGCTCTGCCAGGGTACCGCCTGTCATGTCATGGGTGCGGACAGGGTACAACAGGCAATAGAAGACGAACTAAAGATTGAAAATGGGGAAACAACAGATGACGGACTTTTCACTTTGATGACAGTTGCTTGTCTTGGTTGTTGCTCACTTGCCCCCGTGATGATGATAGATGGTGAAACATATGCAGGTCTGACCTCTGATTCTGTACGTAAAATCTTACGTAAAATGCGGAAGGAATCAGATGTTTAAACCAAAACCATATTTTATAGATATACTCATCCCCTCTGATCCTCTGCGGTCAGTGACACAAAATATAAAGGAGTAATTAATGAGAGTAGTTGTTGGTGCTGGCAGCTGCGGACTTGCTGCCGGAGCGGATAGCCTGATTCGAGAACTTAAAAACAAAGATCTGGGTTCTGATACTGTACTGGAAATTACCGGCTGTGTAGGCATGTGTTATCTGGAGCCCATTGTTGATATATATGACGATTGCGGCCAAATGCATCGTTTTACTCAAGTCAAAACAAAAGATCTGGACACCATTCTGGAACAATTTGACCAAGATTCCTGCGATCAATTTAGAATAGCCGAAGATGACGAACGTATCCTGGGAAAGCAGGTACGAATAGTCCTGCGCAATTGCGGAATCATCAATCCCGAATCGATTGATGATTATATAGCAAGCGGCGGTTACACCGCCCTGGAACGCTGTGTCAAAGAAATGTCCCCGGAAGATGTCATCACAGTA
>CAZVVR010000010.1:0-6386 GCA_964630605.1 uncultured Mageeibacillus sp.
AAACAGGGGAACGAGAAGACGAAGAAACGGAGCGTAAATTTAATAAACTGGCTGATACAAAAACAGAAATTGAAGATATTGGTTCGGAGGAATATGAAATGAAAGATCCTGTTGTTATTGCAATAGATGGGCCTTCTGCCGCAGGTAAAAGCACCTTGGCCAGAGAACTGGCGTCTCGGCTTTCTATATTATTTTTAGACACAGGAGCAATGTACCGGGCTCTTGGTTTAAAGGCTCTGAGAATGGGTCTTGACCCCTCAAAAGAGTCGGAAATTAAAAAAATGCTGGCCGATACTGATCTTGATGTTGAACTTTCTTCAAACGGCCAGCGTACTTTTGTTGATGGAATTGAATTCACCAACGACATAAGAACACCGTCTGTATCTCAAGCGGCATCAGCTATCAGTGCACTCAGTGTCTGTCGGCATTATTGTGTAGAACTGCAGCGGAAACTGGCTAAACGCCAATCTCTGGTGCTTGACGGACGCGATATTGGCAGCTATGTACTGCCTGATGCCACGATTAAATTTTTTGTGACTGCGAGCCCTGAAGTAAGAGCAAGAAGACGTTACGTGGAGATGTTGGAAAAAGGTGAAGACGCTGACTACGAGAATGTATTGCAGGAAATGAAACAACGGGATTTCAATGACAGTAATCGTGTGCTGGCTCCTACTAAGCAGGCAGAAGACGCTATCTATATAGATACCAGCGAAAAAAATATCAATGAATTGGTAGATGAAATGCTGGAAATTATCCAAAAAAAGATAAACGGGAATGCAGATGGCTCAAAAGAAAAATAAAAAATCCAAACCCAGTATGCATATACCTGCTTCGGGGCATCCTATACGGCGTTTTATATTTTTGCTAATTGCAGTTCCAATACTGTTTTTGGTTTTTCTGCCCCGGGTGATAAATTCAGGTAAAACCAAGGGTAAAAAAGGTCCTAAAATTTTAATTTGTAATCACAACAGCATTTTAGATCCGGCTTTTATCTATATTTATTACCGCTCCAAACATTTACATTGGCTTGCTAAAGAATCTTTATTCAGAATTCCTGTTGCGACATTTTTCCTAAAAAGCTTTGATATGTTTCCTATTGACCGGGAAATAAAAGATATTCAGGCAGCCAAAAGAATTATCAATGAACTAAGAAATGATCACATTGTAGGAATATTTATTGAAGGGGGTGTTACTGAGGGCGGTAATGCTGTGGCTAATCCACCCAAGGCGACCACCGTACAGTTGGCCATTAAAAAAGGTATTCCATTGCAACTGTGTTCAGTTACCGGAAAAAAACATCTCTTCAGCAGACCCAAAGTTATTATAGGACCGACAATCCTGTTAAAACTGCGTAAAGACAAAGATTTGAATAAACAGGTCAGCTTAGACATTTCAAACGAATTAATGCGCCGTATTTACAATATGGGCGGAGAAAATTATTTCAATCCCGAAGCTGAAAAATGTAAGCAGGTTATGAATGAGACGGTTGAGATAACTATACTGGACGATCAGTACAAACTATGGGATAATGTAGAAGAAATTAGTAATGAAGCGGATATAGACAATTAATCAGAAAGACAGCAATAAGAGAAAAATTATAGTTTCTGAAAACGCCGGCTTTTGTCCCGGTGTTCGTCGTGCTGTCAATTTTGCCGTTGAAACTGCCTCTCAAGACAATACAACCCCTCTCTACATGTTAGGTGCCATTGTACACAACGAAACTGTTGTTAATGAACTGCTTCGTCAAGGTGTAATTCTTGCAAATTCGGTTAAAGAGATTGAACAAGGATCACGAGTTTTAATTCGTGCACACGGCATTTCACCAGAGATTGAAAAAGCTCTTTCAGACCGTTCCTGCATTATTTATGATGAAACCTGTCCTTTTGTGAAGAAAATTCAAAAGATAGTTGAAGATGCTGCAGCCAACGGTAGCGGCATTATTATTACGGGAGCAGCGGATCATCCTGAGGTGCGGGGAGTAGTCGGCTATGCAGCAGATGCTGAAGTAGTCATCCTCGAGACTGTCGAAGAGGCAGAAAAACATGAATTTTCTGACAAAAATTGGATTATTGTCTCGCAAACAACTTTTTCTGTGGATAAATGGCACAGAATTCGTGAGATATTGCATAATAAAATTGCTAATTATGTTATATTTGATACAATATGTGTCACGACTGATCGTAGGCAGTCGGACGCGTCTTCACTGGCCGCAAAATCTGATCTCATGATTGTGTTGGGTGGCCGCAACAGTTCAAATACGGCAAAGCTGTACGAGATATGTTGTGAAAAATGTGAAAACACATATTGGATAGATAAGCCGGACCAAATACCTTCTGACGTATACAAGAAGTTTTTGAGTTCAGAGAGGATAGGCATTACAGCCGGAGCCTCAACACCAGAAGAGATGATCAGGGAGGTTATCCAAAACATGACGGAAAAAGAAGGCTTGACCAACGTAGAGCAGCCTCTGGAAGAGCTTCAAGAGCAGCCTGAAGTGCAGCAAGAGCAAACTGTAGAGCAGCTGATTGAAGAAATCCAGGAGGAGACTCCAGAACAGCCTGAAGAGCAGCCTGAAGTTGACTTCACAGAATTTATCGACAGTATTCCTGAGCTAAAAAAAGGTAGTATCGTAAAGGGAAGACTTGTTCGGTATGACGACGACTATGTCTATGTTGATGTGAGGGATAAAACAGAAGGAAGGATACCGATCCGCGAGTTTGAAGCCGACCCCGATATCGATCTGGAACAAGCGTGTCAAGAGCACATGGAACTTGATGTTTATGTGCGGAATATCCGTAGCTCGGATATGGGCAAAGAAATTAATTTATCGAAGGCGCGTGTTGACTTTGTAAAACACAAAGAGCAAGTAGAAAAAGCATTTGAAGAAAAAACACCAATACCGGTAAAAGTAGTAAAAATTGTCAGGGATGGCGTGATTGCTGCTTACGGCAGTATCAACATTTATGTTCATCGTACTCAGCTGGAACTCAGCAGAGTCGAAGATCTCGAACCCTACATGGACAAAACCTTTGATATTTTAGTTACACAATTTGATCCAAATCGCAGACGCTTGCGTGTTTCAGGATCACGTCGTTCTTTACTTCAACGTGAGAGACGTGATAAAGCGCGTGAAATATGGGATACCATGGAAGTTGGTGATGTATATGAGGGCGTAGTCCGCAATCTCACCAATTTTGGCGCTTTTGTCGATATCGGCGGTGTGGATGGATTAGTCCACATAAGCGAGCTTTCGTGGCAACGCGTACGTCATCCATCCGATGTCTTATCGGTTGACGATGTCATTGAAGTACATGTGATCGATTTTGATCGTGAAAGAAAACGTATTTCACTAGGCTATCGTAAAAAAGAAGATGATCCGTATGCAAATATCGAAGAGCGTTTCCCGCTGGGAATGATTGTGCGCGGAGTTGTCGTACGCATGTTCCCCTTTGGTGCATTTATTAATATTGCACCTGGAGTAGACGCACTTTGCCATATATCTCAAATTTCGGAATACAGGCTTAACACACCGAATGAAGTGCTCGATGAAGGCATGGAAGTCGACGCACGCGTCGTCGAAGTATCAAATGAAACCCGCAGAATTAGCGTCAGCATCCGCGAAGTAGAACCAATTAATCCAGATCCTGAATCAGAAATTGTCAAACGAGCCGAAGAACGCAAAGAACAGAGTCCTACTCGTCGGCGTGGCAAACGTCAGGAAAGGGAAAGTGGAACATCAGCAACATATGTTGATCGTCCATCTTCATCTTCTATTTCTCAGCTTGCTGATTTTACAGCTATCACAAAGGAAGGATCGGACTTGATCGAAAGTTTCAAAGAAGATACCTCCAAAGAGCAAGGTCAAAAAGCGAAAGCTAAAGAACCAGCTGAGCCAGAAGCCGAAGCTAAAGAAGACGATCAGGAAAAAGAGGACACTCCAGCTGAGAAGCCTGATGCTGAAAAAGCAGAAGCAGTTCCTGAAGAAACTCCGGCTGAAGCAGCTGAGGTTAAAGAATCTGAGGCGGAAGCAGAAAAAGCTGAGAAAACTGATGCTGAAAAAGCAGAAGCAGACGCAGAAGAAACTCCGGCTGAAGAAGCTGAAGTCGAAGAACCTGAGGCGAAAGCAGAAAAAGCTGATGAAGTTGAAGCTGAAAAAGCAGAAGCAGACGCAGAAGAAACTCAGGCCGAAGAAGCTGAAGTCGAAGAACCTGAGACGAAAGCAGAAAAAGCAGAAGAAACGGATTCTGATGAATCGCAGGATAAAGAAGCAAATTCCAGCGAAGCTTAAGTCGGTTTAAATTTTTCTAAAAAAAATGACCAAAGGAGGGGATAACAGTTTGTTTGTCTCCTCCTTTTGCAATTTTCAAGAGATCCGACTCATCACTTGTCTTGGATAAATCAAAGTTAAACAGGAAAGGATAACCTATGAATAAAGGGCAACTGAGAAAAATTATCGATGTAGCGATGAAGAGAATTCCGGCAGATCTGGTTTTAAAAAATGCATCTGTCATAGACATCTTTAACGACGAAATAGTTAAAGGAGATATTGCAATCTCGGATAAGTGGATAGCGGGTATTGGCTCTTATCAAGGTGAAAAAGAAGTAGATGCCACTGATCTTTATGCGTCACCCGGGCTTATTGACAGTCATATTCATATTGAGTCTTCTTATCTGACCCCTGAGGAATTTGGAAAGCTGTTGGTACCTCACGGAACCACCACTCTTATAGCAGATCCTCATGAAATAGTTAACGTCAATGGTTTTGATGCGATGGAATATATGATAAAAGCAGGGGAGAGAACGGTTCTCGATATTCGTTATATGTTCCCATCTTCTGTACCGGCTACCGATTTCGAAACGGCAGGAGCCGTAATCACATCCCGGGATATGGAAGGTGTGTTAGAACGGCCTGATATCCACGGGTTGGGAGAGTTTATGAACTCAGTGGGAGTTTTTATGGCCGATGATGAATCGCTAAGCAAACTGATGCACGCCCATGATGCCGGTGTCATAGTTGACGGGCATAGTCCCGGTTTGAAAGGTGAAGCACTTAACGCTTATATTGCTGCAGGAATAAAGACAGATCATGAGTGTACCAGTATATCTGAAATGCATGATCGTATTAGACGCGGCATGTATGTATTGCTTCGGCAAGGTTCAGCCAGCCATGATTTGGAAAAACTGGTCTATGGTATCACTCCAAGTAATTATCGACGCTGCCTGCTTTGTTCAGATGACAGGCAAGCTAAAACCATATTTGAGCATGGTCATCTGGAACACCATTTGCGTATCTGCCGGGATGCAGGGTTAGATGTTTATACTTCCATCAAGATGGCTTCATTAAATGCAGCTGAATGTTACCGGCTTTATGACCGGGGGGCTATTGCACCGGGTTTACGAGCTGATATGGTTTTATTCAAAGATTTGGAGAATTTCGAGGTTAAACAAGTATTTATTGCCGGTGAAGAAGTAGCTCGAGATGGAGAATACCTGCCTGAAGTTGAAAAATACCCGACAGAAACTGTAACCAGCAGTATGCATGTTAAAAATTACAATATTGATCGCCTGAATTTGAAACTAAAGTCGGATAAAATCCACGCGATCACAGTTCTTCCGGGAGGAGTTGACACCAAAAACGAAATCGTTCGTGTACGCAGAGATGAAGCCAACAACTTTATTTTCGATCCCAAAATAGATGTTGCAAAAATTGCAGTGGTGGAGCGTCACCGGGAGACCGGGAATGTCGCTGTTGCCCTTTTAAAGGATTACGGTATAAAGCTGGGTGCCATAGCTCTGTCCATAGCCCATGACTCACATAACATTATTTGCGTGGGCACCAATGATATAGATATGGATCTGGCGATCAGAACCCTGATTGACCAGGAAGGCGGCTTTGTTCTGACCAGGGAAGCTGAAGTACTGCGCGCAACTCCCTTACCCGTGGCGGGTATTATGACCGATCGCTCTGCCGAATGGATCAACAACGAGTTGGAAATATTACATAATATTGCGATTAATGACCTCAAAGTGTCAAAAGACGTGGACCCGCTGATGACGCTCTGTTTTATGGCATTGCCGGTTATACCGGAAATAAAAATTACAGATAAAGGTCTTTTCGATGTAGTTAAATTTGAGTTTATGGAGATCGAAGCGCAAAAATAAATTTATTGTTTTTGTGTGGACTGAAAGAAATCTGAGGGGCTGTCAGCTGACAGCCCCTCAGAATGATAAGCGCTTCTTTATTCTTTGGAAGCCAGTTTGCGGAAAGCATTTCTATAGATACAAGCAGCTGCCAGTAATTTTTCTGTAACTATCCATTCATCGGCTTGATGGGCAACATCTTCATCGCCGGGAAAGGCAGGTCCGTAAGCACATATATTTGGGAT
>CAZVVR010000010.1:6396-17345 GCA_964630605.1 uncultured Mageeibacillus sp.
GATTGAACGTGCGTAGGTACCACCACCGATTGCTACTGCATGGCCTTGCGTTCCTGTAGCTTCATTATATACTTCCATCAGAGTGCTGATAAGTGGAGAAGTTTTTGGTAAATAAAGCGGCTCCATGTTTTCCTGAACTCTGAGAGAGACGCCTTCTTTGGCTAAAGAGTCGTTCAGCTTTTCCAGCGCACTATCGATATCAAAGCTGACAGGATAGCGGAGATCAACCACTAATTCAGCCTGTTCTTCATCAATATCCAAAAGACCTGCATTTGCAGTTGTGCTGCCGCTTTCGTCTTCATAAGCTAAACCAAGAGCTTTTCCGCCTGCTTCCGAAAAATACTTGCTATAAAAACTAACGAAACTGTCTTCATCTATTTCGGCTTCCAGAAATTCTACAGCCAGGTTAATCGCATTTTGACCTAATTCGGGTCTGCTGCCATGAGCAGTTACACCTTCAAAAGTCTTGACAGTGCCATCTTTGAGTTCGACTTTACAACTGCTTGGCACCATGTTGACAGCGCCGCCGGCCTTCGCTGTGAGGATCACGTCATCTCTCAATCTGGGAATTGTGAAGCGCAAACGCGCTATACCTTTTTCGGCATAGATAGCTGGGAAATCAGCGTCTGCGGTAAAGCCATTCTTTGGTATTTCTTCATGTTTTACATAATGTTCCATACAGGCGCTGCCTGATTCCTCGTCAAGACCAACTATAATCCGGATGCGTTTGTCCGGACTGTAATCAGGATCATCCATCAGAGCTTTGGCAGCGTATAATGCGGCAAGCGCAGGGCCTTTGTCATCATTGACTCCGCGGGCGATGAGTTTTCCGTCTTCCTGACGCAGTGTCCAGGGATCACCGGTCCAGCCATCTCCGGAGGGAACCACATCCAAATGGCAAACACATGCAATCATTTCGTTAGATTCTTCCGGGCCATACTCTGCGTAACCAGCCATATAATCAATATTTTTTGTACGGAAACCGAGAGATTTAGCCTGGCGCAGAAAGACATCCAGAGCATCAGCTGTGGCTTGGCCGAAAGGTGCATTTTTTTCCGCGGTTCCTTTTACTGAAGGTACAGCACAAAGTTCTGCCAGGTTCCGAATAAGATCATCGCTGTATAAATCCATTTCAGCAGCAAGAGCTGCCAGGTTTTCAGATTTTGGCGGTAAAAGCTTATTTTCTACATCTATATCGTATGCAATTAACTCTTCTCCATCGCCATCACGTTTCAAAATCAGAAGCTCTTCGCTGTCATCAGTGTCTTTAGAGATAGCTGCTGTGTAATCGATGCCTTCTTTATCCAGACATTCGGGATGTGTATAAGCATAAAGCCCCACGTACAAGCTTTCTGTTTCAGATGGCTGACCGCAAATAATACAGTTTTGAGGGTTAAGATCAAATTCATTCAATTTTTCTGTCAACTGGGTTAAAAAACGTTCAATTTGTTTGGCAGTAGAGTTGAAAAGCGTGTCTTTAGCACGTAAAGACAGAAAGTTGTCCGTCATCTCGTAATCAACCAACTTGAGTGCAAAGCGACCTTCTTCAATATATTTGGATAAATCCAAGAGATCTTCCGGAGAAATACCGGCCAGAGGAACGAAATAACTACTGAGAGCCTCAGACGTTTTTGCCGTAAAACAGTATCCGCTGAATTTGCCAAATACATATTCTTCGTCTTCAGCAGCATGCCAATCATGAGCTGCTGCAAATTTAAGTAAAGCGTTTGATATCATACATTACTCCTGCTATATTTTTTATTGCGTCCAAACTTGTAAAACAGACGCTACTTTCAGTGTATATTATCGCTCAAATAAGTCTAGCATATTTGCAATAAAATGATTTCTATGGTATGTTTATCAGCGGAAAAACACACAGTGCGCGCTTCCTGTTGCTTATTATTATGCTTTAGATCGCAGCGTGCTGGAGGAACAAACAGGAGGAAAATTTAATGTCTGTAGTTAGCATGAAACAATTGCTTGAGAGTGGTGTCCATTTTGGACATCAAACCCGTCGTTGGAATCCCAAAATGGCTGAGTATATTTTTACTGAGCGCAATGGGATTTACATCATTGATTTACAACAAACACTGAGAAAAGTAGAAGTAGCACATCAGTTTGTGCGCGAAATTGCAGCCCGTGGCGGTAATGTTCTTTTCGTAGGCACTAAAAAGCAGGCTCAGGATTCGATCAAAGAAGAAGCAGAGCGCTGCGGAATGCATTATGTAAGTAATCGCTGGCTGGGCGGTACCTTAACCAATTTTCAAACCATTAAAAAACGTATTAGGCGTTTGCACGAACTGCGTGAGATGGATGAAACTGATTCGTGGTCTGTCTTGCCCAAAAAAGAAGTGGGCAATTTGCGTTTAGAGTTGAGTAAGCTGGAAAAAAACCTGGGCGGCGTGGCAGAGATGAAAAATTTACCATCTTGCCTTTTTATTGTTGACACAAATAAAGAGCATATCGCCGTAGCAGAAGCCAAGCGCTTAAACATTCCTATTGTAGCCATAGTTGATACTAACTGTGATCCGGAGCCGATTGATTTGGTTATTCCGGGTAATGACGATGCAATTCGGGCCGTAAAGTTGATTACCGGTATTATGGCTGATGCTGTCATTGAAGGCCGCGAAGGTGAAGACGCTTTTACAGAGCAGATGGCAGCGGCAGAACAAGCCAAACAAGCCGATGCTGAAGAAACTGATCAAGACGAAGAGTAAGATTTTAACAATATAGTTTATTTATTTATCAAAGTTAAAGGTGGATAAAGATGAAAATTACTGCACAATTGGTAAAAGAGTTAAGGGAAATGACCGGAGCTCCGATGATGGACTGTAAAAAAGCGTTAACCGCAACAGACGGGGATATGGATGCCGCAGTTAAATGGCTGCGTGAGCAGGGCATGGCGAGTGCTGAAAAGAAATCCGGACGCATTACCGCTGAAGGGATTGTAGATTCCTATATTCACGGTGAAGGCCGTATAGGGGTTCTGATTGAAGTAAATATTGAAACTGATTTTGCAGCGAAAAATGAAGATTTCCGCAAATTAGTAAAAGATCTCGCAATGCAGATAGCAGCGATGAGTCCAAAATATGTAAAAAGAGAAGAAGTTCCTCAGGATGTAATCGATGCAGAACTTGATATAGCCAGGGAAACTGCCCGCAAAGAAGGCAAACCCGAGCATATAGTTGATAAAATTGCTGAAGGTAAGCTGGAGAGATTCTATTCCGACTTCTGTCTGTTGGAACAAGCGTTTATCCGTGATGACTCCAAGACAGTCGATGAAGTCGTTAAAGAGCTAATCGCGATTATTGGGGAAAATATCAGCGTTCGCCGCTTTGCCCGTTATGAGATGGGCGAGGGTCTTGAAAAAAGAAACACATGCGGTTTTGCTGAAGAAGTAGCTGCCCAGCTAAAGTAGAAAATACGATAACAAAAAGAAGGTTCTCTGGAACCTTCTTTTTTTATACGTAAAAATGATTTGTGAGGTGAATGTTATGTCGAAATACCGGCGCATACTGCTGAAAATATCCGGAGAATATCTAGCTGGCAAAGAATCATGTGGCATAGATAATCTAACCTTGATCAAAATTAGCGAAGTCCTGGCGCAGCTAAATGCTGAAGGTTTTGAAATGGCTGTTGTAGTCGGTGGAGGCAATTTTTGGCGTGGCCGTGATTATCCCGATATGGATCGAGTTACCGCGGATCAGATCGGCATGTTGGGAACGACTATGAATGCTTTGGCTCTGTCAGATGCTTTGGATCAAAAAGATGTGGCAACACGTGTCATGAATGCTGTTGAAATGCCGAAGATCAGTGAATCTTTTATTCGCAAAAGAGCTGTACGCCATTTGGAAAAAGGCCGGGTAGTAATTTTTGCCGGCGGTACTGGCAATCCCTTTTTCACTACAGATTCTGCTGCGGCTTTACGGGCATCTGAAATTAATGCTGATGTTATTTTGAAAGCGACATTAGTTAACGGAGTATTTGATAAAGATCCCAATTTGTTTCCTGATGCGACTATGTATACAAACCTCACCTATGCTGAAGTTTTGAACCAGGAACTTAATGTTATTGACGCTACTGCTGCAGCACTTTGCCGCGACAACAAAATGAATCTAATTGTCTTTAATCTTAACGATCCTGACAATATTTCCCGTATTGCACATGGTGAACATATCGGAACCCTGGTAAGCACAGGAGAGTAAAATATATATTTTTCAGCACTGATCTGCTGAATTTGTTAGAATGACATTTATACTTATTTGTTTCAAGAATAGGAGGCACAAAATGGCTAATATTGAATACAATAATAAATCTTTAGATCAATTTGAAGAAAAAATGAAAAAAACTATATCAGTGCTCAAGAGCGATTTTCAATCGATTAGGGCCGGCAGAGCAAATCCACGGGTATTGGACAATGTCACTGTGCCTTACTATGGTGTTGAAACTCCAGTAAACCAAGTGGCAAATATTCAGGTGCCTGAAGCAAGAATGCTGGTAATAACTCCCTGGGATAAAAACCTCCTGAAAGAATTAGAGCGCTCAGTACAGGCGTCCAATTTGGGAATTAATCCGATGAACGACGGGCAAAGCTTACGTTTGGTATTTCCTCCATTAACAGAAGAAAGGCGCCAGGAATTAACACGCGAAGTTTCGCAAATGGGTGAGGACGCCAAAGTTTCTGTGCGTAATATCCGGCGCGAAGCTATTGATGTGTATAAAAAATATCTTAAAGACAGCGATATTTCGGAAAATCTTTATTATACTGTAGAAGACGATATTCAGAAGCTGACTGATCGCTATGTGGACTTGCTGGATCAGGCAGTAAACCAAAAAAACGAAGAACTAATGGAGATTTAGGCAGCGTGTCCAGCGACAACGACAGATATCAGACGGCTCCTTTGCAACATTTAGCTGTCATAATGGACGGCAATGGGCGCTGGGCGCAAAAACGTGGTTTAGCTCGTTCTGTCGGCCATCGTTACGGGGCTGAAAAACTTTATGATCTATGCGTTATGTGCATTGAGCGCAAGATCAAGTATGTGACTGTCTTTGCCTTTTCCACAGAAAATTGGCGCCGACCGGCAGATGAGGTTTCTCAGCTGATGGACCTTTTTGTTTATTTCTACAACAAATACAAAGAAAAAATGGAAAAAGAAGGCATTAGAATCCGTTTTTCGGGTGTTGAAGACGATTTATCGGAAAAAATTCTGGATACGATTACTGAAGCTCAATCTTCATCCGCAAATCGTAAAAATATGCAGCTAATTTTGGCTTTTAATTACGGGGGACGGAGAGAAATTGTGGATAGTAGCAAGAAAATAGTTGCTGCAGTCCGGAAGGGTGAACTTGACCTTGACGATCTCGATGAAGAAAGTTTCCGTAATTATTTGTATTTGCCTGATGTTCCGGACCCTGATTTAATTATCAGGCCCAGCGGCGAACAGCGTTTGTCGAATTTTTTGCTTTGGCAAGGTGCATATTCAGAATATTATTTTGCCAAAGTACTTTGGCCTGATTTTTCTGCAGAAACACTGGATGATGCCTTGAACGAGTATAAAAAAAGAGATCGACGTTTTGGCGCTATAGAAAAAGAAAAATAAACAGGAAAATCTTGCTCAGGAGTGGACAATGAGTTCAGAATTACGTATACGAGTTAGAACAGCAATAATAATTGCACTAGTCATGATAGCGTTTTTGTTGCCGGGATATTGGCTGCCCTTCATACCTCTCATGCTCTTTTTGCTGATCACATATATATCTGCTTTAGAAAAAGGGCGTGCCATAGCACGACGGCTACCCAAAATCTGCATTACAGAAACTGCGATAATTTCTACTTTAATTGCGGTTCCTATGTTTTTTGCCATACCAGACGGCTGGTTTGTGCACGGTATACCGGAAGCGAGTGCTTTTCTGGCTGCGCCGATTGTCGCCCCCAGTTTAATTGCCGTTTTCGCTTTGATATTGCTTGTGGTCTGCTCACTTTGGATTCTGATCTCGGCATTGAGAAAAGGCGTGGAGCAATTGCCTGTGTCAGTTTTTGAAGTATTTATAATTATTACAACATCAGTGCCCCTGGCCGCCATCATCACACTCCTTTATGGTATTCCGGATGGCTATTTTTGGTTATTATTGGCCATTATTACGCCCTGGTTCTCAGATACATTTTCTTATTTTGTCGGCAACTTGTTTGGTCAAAGAAAAATGGCGGGAAAAATCAGTGGTAAAAAGACCTGGGAAGGCACTTTGGGGGGCATTATAGCTACCTGGGTTTTATATCTGCTCTATTTTACACTGCTTCTGGGACCAAAACTCAACTTAACCAGTTGGGTTTCAATTGCCTTAGCTGTTGTCTCCGGACTGGTTATGAGTCTGATTTCCACAGCGGGTGATCTTTTCGCCTCTGCTGTCAAACGTTGGAGCCGAATAAAAGATTTTGGAAGTATATTACCCGGACACGGTGGCATTACAGATCGTTTCGACAGCATGGCCTGGTCAATACCGTCTATTCTTATTCTCGCTCTTTTGACTCACATCGTTTTATAAAATATGCAAGAAATACTACCATTAACTTATAATTCAAAATTGCTTAAAACTAAGAAATTATCAATTTTGGGCAGCACCGGCTCTATTGGCAGTCAAACTCTGGAAGTTGCCAGAGAATGTGATTATCAGGTAGAAGCTTTGGCTTGCAACAAAAACATAGATCTTCTGATTAAGCAGATAGAAGAATTTCAACCTTATCTGGTCAGCGTTGGTAATGCGGAAACAGCAGCTGAACTAAAAGCTCGCTTGAAAATATCATCTTGTAAAATATATCCTGAAATTATGTACGGAAGAACAGGGAATAGTGCAGTAGCAACCTGTCCGGAGGCAGATACTGTAGTTGCAGCAATTGTTGGATTTGCCGGACTGGAAGCTGTTTTAGAGGCTATCAGGCTGGGCCGAAAAATTGCCTTGGCCAATAAAGAGACTTTGGTGTCGGCAGGTGACTTGGTTATGAACGAGGCCAGGCAGCATCATGCCAGCATAATTCCGGTAGATAGCGAGCATTCAGCTATATGGCAATGCTTGCTCGGCCGTCCCCGGGAATCTTGGGACAGGATCTACTTGAGTTGTTCAGGCGGACCATTCAGGGGCTTTTCCCGAAAAGAGCTGGAAACGGTAACGCTTAAAGACGCACTTAAGCATCCCAACTGGGATATGGGAGCCAAAATTACAATAGATTCTGCTAGTTTGATGAATAAAGGATTAGAAATTATTGAAGCTTATTGGCTTTTTGGGATTGCCGAAGAAAAAATTGATGTAGTAATCCAACCACAAAGCCTCATACATTCGATGCTTTCGTTTATAGATGGTAACGTAATGGGTGTCCTGGGCCCACCCGACATGAAACAACCCATACACCAGGCTCTGGCTTTCCCGGAAATATTAAAACGTGATCAAATCAACGCGTTTGATCCTTTTGCGCCACAGAATTCAATGATAAGCTTTGAACGGCCGGACGAGAAAACATTTCCATCATTATGTTTAGCGCGTGAAGCCATCAGATCCGGAGGTCTCGCACCATTGGTATATAATGCCGCAAACGAAGCCGCTAACTTGCTTTTTCGAAATGAACGCATAGCCTTTGTGACAATATTTGATATTGTTGCGAATGCTTTAGAAGAGTTTCATAATTTAGCCAGTATGAAAGTGGCATCATATGATGATATGATAACTATTCACCAGAAAATTATGGCTGCCGTTCTTGATCAATATGCCCGTGATCTCCGGCAGCTGCTTTAGCATAGATTAGCAGGAGTTGCTATGACACTTCTAGGTATTTTAGTCGGAATTTTAGTATTGAGTCTGATCATGGTTTTACATGAATCAGGTCATTATTTTGTAGGAAAAGCATTGGGTTTTGAGATTGAAGAATTTTCAATCTTTATGGGTCCGGTACTTTTTGAATGGGAAAAAAATGGCATCAAATACAACATTAAAGCTGTTCCGATCGGCGCTTCTGTCCGCTTTGCCGGAGAAGAAGAAACCGAGGAAGGTGAGTTGGAGGCAAAATATGAGCCTGATGATCCCGGCTTGTTTTATAATCGGCCGAAATGGAGACGTGCGATAGTTGTTTTCATGGGACCTTTTATCAATTTTGTTACTGCGCTTTTAGCTTTTTTAATTTTATTTAATCTCGCAGGAGCAGTTATTCCGCAAGTAAGTACTGTAGAAGAAAATACTCTTCTTGCCGAGTCTGCAGAAATAGAACCCGGAGATGAAATAATATCAATTAACGGTTATCGTGTTCGTTCAGGCCTGGATGCCTCGATGGCCGAGGTATCCGGCAAACCGGGTTCAGGTTGGGAAATTGTTTATACAGATGCTGACACCGGCAACAAAAAACAGACGTATTTGCCTCCGCAAAAAGTAGAAAGAGCAGCCATTGGTATAAGTTATATAGAAGAAAACGGTCGTTTTGTTCTTCAGTATGTCGATCCGGCTTCAAATTCCGGTGAACCTGAATTAAAGGTGAATGACGAGATAATTGCGATTGAAGGTGTTCCTTTTTCTGATCACGAACGGATTGCAAATTTGATTGAAAATTCAGTCGGGATCCCTTTAACGATAGAAATTATTCGCGATGATGAACGCATGCGTGTGCAATCAGTTGCTTCCGTTATTACTTCAGATATGCCTTTGGGTTTGTATCTGACTCAATCTCATGAATTTAAAGATACTTTAAGTCAAACATTTATTTATCCCTAGTCAATTATACGCTCTAATGTTGCGGGAATTGGGATGATATTTTCCGGACAATTGGGTTTGCGCGACAGCTTAGCAGGTCCTATCGGGATTGTAAGCATAGTAAGCGAAACGGTGCGACAGAGTACAACTTTCCGTCAGGTAATAGAATATGTACTAATGCTTTTTGGCTTGATTTCAGTGGCTGTTGGCTTCTTTAATCTGTTGCCGATACCCCCTCTTGACGGAGGACATCTGCTCTTTACCGCCCTAGAAGGAATTAAGGGCAAACCATTATCGGATCGTTTCAGGCACGTGGCTACTTCAATCGGATTAGTTATTTTCCTGGCCTTGTTTGTATTAGTCATTTACCTTGATGCATCAAGATTATTGGGTTTTTGATATAACTATGATTAAAAGAAAAGAAACAAGACAAGTCCAGGTAGGTAATATCCGGGTAGGTGGCATGGCTCCAATATCCGTGCAGTCAATGCTGACAACAGATACGCGCAATGCAAAAGACTGTTTGTCGGAAATTACGCGTTTGGCCGCAGCCGGATGTGATATCATTCGTTTAGCTGTTCCTGACGCAGAAGCTGCAGCTTCATTAAAAGAAATATGCCTTCATTCTCCCATTCCTGTAGTCGCAGACATTCACTATGATTATCGTTTGGCGCTGGCCTCGATCCGCGCCGGTGCAAATGCGATCAGAATAAATCCAGGAAATATGCGAGAAGAGGCCGGTATTCGCGAAGTGGCAACGCTGGCACGCAAACGCAGTGTACCAATTCGGGTTGGAGTAAACTCCGGCTCTATATCTAAAGAAATCCGTAATCTGTATGACGGTGTCAATGCGCAAGCTTTGGCTTATTCAGCTTTGCAGGCATGCGAAGCTTTAGAAAAATATGGCTTTGAAGATATATGCGTTTCGGCCAAAGCTTCTTCTCCCTTAATGATGATTAAAACCTACCGTTTGCTTTCTGATTCTATCGACTATCCTCTGCATCTGGGAGTCACAGAGTCGGGAACCGAACGTGAAGGAACCATACGTTCAGCCATTGGTATCGGCAGTTTGCTGCTGGATGGGATTGGAGATACCATTCGTGTTTCTTTAACCGCTGATCCGATACAGGAAGTCAAAGCCGGACTTTCCATTCTCCGTTCTTTATCGCTGCGCAGTGAAGGAGTGAGGCTAATCAGCTGTCCCACCTGCGGCCGGACTGAAGTTGATCTGATGAATATGGCGCAGGAATTAGAAGAAAAGTTAGCATCGATTACGGCTCCTTTAACCGTCGCTCTGATGGGTTGCTCTGTTAATGGCCCCGGGGAAGCCAGGGAAGCTGATGTTGGTCTGGCCGGAGGACGAGGATTTTTCTTTTTATTTAAAAAAGGTGATATTATCGCAAAAGTAAGTCAAAAAGATGCAATTCCTGCTTTGATGGCAGAAATCCACAAATTGCTAGAGGAGCCGGAGCATTCAAATGGCGTCTAATGAGTTGGGACTGTTCCTGGCTGATTTTGTTGCGCCTACCAGTATGGCGGCGGATACAGCAGCGGACAGCCTGGTCCGATCTGTTAATGTAGATTCAAGCTCTTCTCTTACAATTGAGCTTTCCTGTCGTTCCTATCCGGATCCTTCTGTTTTAAGATCTTTTGAACAATTAATTGCACGTGAATATTCTCTTGAAAAGGTGATGTTATCGCATGATCTGGATTCTGAGGCTGCTGATACCCAAAGCGATCATGCAAATTATTGCGAAAAATTAGTTCCCTGGTTACTCTGCCATTTGCGTCAAAGTGAAAAAATCCCTCTATCTGCGGACGATGCAGACTTAAGCTATGACAAAGTGCGAAACACCTTTAAGTTGAAAATTGATAAACATGCCGGCACGCAAAATACAGCCAAAAATATTCTCAGTTTTTTGCGCCAACACACAGCTGCTAAGTGCGACGTAAAAATTGATACTTCCGGTGCTAATGTCAGAAAAGATAAGCAAGGAAAGTCTGTTAACAAACTTAAGGTAAATAAAACAAAAAAGGACAAGGGCAAACTGATCTGGGGAAGTGACTGGAGCCAACGCTCCAGGGAAACGCTTGCGGAAGCAATCAGTGTGGAAATAAAAACCGCAGTGGTACGCGGTGACGTCAGTTTTTTTGAAAAATTTATAAATCGCAACGGATCTGTTCGTGTGTCTTTTGCTTTGACCGATGATTCAAGT
>CAZVVR010000011.1:0-17089 GCA_964630605.1 uncultured Mageeibacillus sp.
GTCGTGCATAGAATCGTGCCTGGCACCAAATTATGCAGTGCACCAAATTATGCAGGACTTTGAGTGTTGGCTACCGTAATACCGTAAGCTTTACAGATGTGTTGTGGATTTATTACTGAGTCATACATTTTATTTTGAACGGAGCTGTTTATGATTTTTGCGATGACCAATGCAGTCCAGGATCGAATCAAAAGAGATAGCCGCGGCGGTTCACCCCGTAGCTCGAGTATCCTTACCCGGGGCGAAGCAAAAGAAGAGGCTTTTAGCCTTCTGCTTCAACAATCGGAGACCTTGAGTGACAGTCCTGTTCACCGGTATGAAGACTGGATTGAGACTGAAGACGGTCTGCGGCAGCCGTTCTACACAATCCGACCGACAAGCTCGGAATCGCTAAGCTTTCCAGAACTCGATTTGTTTTTTGTCCATATTCGCAAAGAGGAAGGAAGAAACTTCCTTTATTTTGCACACAAACCAACTTCTCTTACCATTGCCTTCCAGCTTGGCAGCCATAAACTTAATGACGGCCGTAACTCTCTCCTGGAGATCTTTTACGCGGGCATGCGGCGTCTTGGTTATAGTGCGGATGCTTTGCTGGCATACTTTACTCATTCGCCTTTAAGTGCATTTACCACCAGTGGCGATGCAAGCAGCCGGAGTTGGATGAACAGTATTCTCCGTGAATATTATTATCAGACGCCGCCGGAACCGGTGGGAAAACGACTCCTTGAGCGGAGCAACTTTCTTTATAATGAAAAAAGGACAATTTTTTTCCGTGACAAGATTTGTTGGTCGCGAACCCCAGTCGAGCTTTTTAATGAAACTTTCTTCCAAATCACGGGATTTAAGGCAATTCGATCTATCCCGGGTCTTTGCATTCAGGTGCGGCTTTTAGATCCAGCACGTGCAGTGCAGGCAGAGTGTGGTGTTTTTGACAAAAAAGATACCAAATTCACCAAAGAACGGCTGCCCTGGCGGCGTTTTAAAATTCCCCGAATTGCAAGCTTTAAGGAACTCAGTGAGGTGATGATGGCGTGCTTTGGACTGTTGAATTACCACTGGACTAAATATGTTATACGGCCTGCTGCTTCTTCTCTGGCCAATGAGCTGATGATTCTGGAATCACAAGACATTGAGCAAAGCATCGAGATGGAGAAACTTATTCGCAAAGATCAGGCGGAAGAACTCATCCCCACTTTTTTTGATCAGGATAAAACCGGCATCAGTCTGCTCTGGGAACGCCGTGATATGAAGCAATACTGGCAATATGATTTTGGAGATAATTTCTGGTTCGAGATTGAATCACTTGAAGAAGATGAGATGGATTATTATGCGGTGGAATACCTGGACGGAGGGGGAGATGCACCTCCTACCGACGTGGGCGGCTACTCGGGTTTCGCCGATTTTCAGGAGGCACTCAAGAATCCTGCAGACGATGAAAACGCTTTTTATATCCGTTGGGCCGTAGAGGTAGTTTACTGGCATCCTTATGATGAAGAGGTAATTCGGCGCTATCTGGATCAAGTGAACCCACTTTACTGGGATAGCAGTTACTCTTTCAGTTCGTGGGCGGCCAGCCGGGATACCGATAAGATTTTGGGAGCCCTAAATGTCCCCCCGGGCAATAATTAGATCCAGATATATTTTCTGCGAATAACAGGTGCATAAATTGTTGTCTTGCATAGTTTGGCTTGAGCATAAAGTGGTGCCTTATATAGTTTGGTAGTTTTGCGGCGTGCATAGTTTGGTGCCAGGCACCAAACTATGCACGCGTTAGGGGGTAATTTTCCTTTATTTATCGGTTGCGGGAGTGCTAGAATGAATTGAGTGTTTAATTTTAATGGCAATACTGCCTCGTGAATGAGGTATTCATTTGACAGCTATAGCCAGCGGAGGCGCTTTTGGCAATACAAGCAAATAAAGACAGACGTATCTTAGAAGGACCAGTGACGCCGGTCCTTTTCGCTGTTGCGGTTCCTTTAATGATCAATAATCTGATCAATTCTTTGTACCAGCTTGCTGATGGACTATGGGTGGCTCAGCTTTCTTTGGTTGAGTTTGCGGCGACAAGTTTTGTTTGGCCGCCGCATTTTCTTTTTGTGTCTCTGGGTGTTGGAATTGCGATTGCCGGCACTGCGATTATTGCTCAACTGATCGGCAGTGATGACGAGCCGCGTGCGGAATCTTACGCAACGCATATTTTTTATTCATGTTTAGTGTTGGGCATCGTTTTTTCTGTTGTGGGTTATTTGTTGTCTCCTTCTATTGTTGGCTGGATGGGGGCGACGGGTGAGCTGAAAAAATTCTCTACGACTTATCTCAGTATTCTTATGATAGGTTTTATCTTCGAAATGCTTTTTTTGAGTTTTTTCGCTATTCTCGGAGCGCAGGGAAAGACAAAATTAACTACCATGATCAGCGCTAGCTCTGCCATACTTAATGTAATCTTGGATCCCTTTTTCATCTTTGATCGTGTACCTTTTTTGGACATTCCCGGCCTGGGGCTTGGAATAGCCGGTGCAGCTTGGGCAACTGTCTGTTCTCAGATTGTTCGTGTGATTTTTGGTGTTGTAGCGATTTACTCGTCGTCAAATAAAATCAGGCTTCGTTTTCGTAATGTGCGTTTGAAGTGGGTGCAATTCCGCGAACTCATCCGTATGGGCATTCCTACGGCTTTGGGGCAGGGAAGTGCGGCTTTAGGTTTTACCTTGCTTAATTCCGAGATTGCGCTTTATGGAAACGCCACCATTGCGGCTTATTCGGCTGTAAATCGGGTGGGTAGTTTTGTGATGCAGCCGGCGGCGGGAATTGGCGGTGCTTTAACTGCGATAATTGGACAAAACATGGGGGCCAGAAAGATTGACCGTGTTAAAAAGTTCAATTATTCGGCTTTTCGCGTGATTACTATTATGGCGATTGCCGGAAGTTTGCTCATGTGGTTTGTGCGTTATCCGGTTTTGTCGCTTTTTATTACTGAAACCGGCAGTGAGGCAGATCTGGTCTGGAAGTTAGCGCTCGAATATGTCTTGTTTAACGTCTTTATGACGCCGGCCATGGGTTATTTTAATGCTTTTTCGGGGATATTCAGCGGGGCCGGGTATCCACGCTACGCAGCTTACATGTCGATTTTGAGGCTGTGGGGCATTCGCTTGCCGCTGATTTATATTTTCCGCAGATTGACAGATCTGGGGCCGATGGGCGTGTGGATTTCGATGCTAGCTTCGAATTACCTGATCATTATCTTCGGTATTTGGCTTTATCGTAAAGGTAAATGGCTCAAGGAGCCAGCTATCAACCATTAAGCCCGGAGTGGTGCCGGTGCATAGAATCGTGCCTGGCACCAAATTATGCACAGTGCTCCGGTGCATAGAATCGTGCCTGGCACCAAATTATGCACGCGGGGTGGTGGTGTATAATCAGGATAGGTGAGGTGTGATATGAATAATAAGGAAAGAATAATCAAATCCTACCAGGAATTGGATCGCAGTTACTTTATGGAAGAATATAAAGAATGTGCGAATATGAATGTGCCTTTTCCCATAGGGCACGGTCAGACGATTTCTCAGCCCAGTTTAGTTTTGGAAATGACTCTTTTGCTTGATCCTCACGAAGATAGCAAGGTGCTCGAACTCGGCACTGGTTCAGGTTTTCAGACGGCACTGCTGGCAAAATGTTCTAAAATCGTTTATACGGTCGAGAGAATTAAAGATCTTCATTTAAAAGCTAAAGCAAGGCTCGGTAAGGCTGGTTATGAGAATATTGAGTTTAAATTAGACGACGGCAATTTAGGCTGGGAAGAATACGCTCCTTATGACCGGATCATGGTTACGGCTGCAGCTCACAGGTTGCCGGAGGAATTAATCGAGCAATTGGCGCCGGGAGGCAAAATGCTGATTCCCGTTGGCCCCGGCCTGGTCCAGGAGCTTTTAGTTGTAACTAAAACAGCGGATGGTGCGATTGATAAGCAGGTCAAAGGTGAAGTTTCTTTTGTACCGCTTATCGGACAATATTAATCGACAGGAATCGGAAGGAAAAAGCTGATGGCAGACACGAGACTAATCGAACGCGCAAGAAAAGCAGCTCAGCCTTTTTTAAAAAACAGAGTGATAAAAAGGGCTTTGATCGGTATTACCATGGTGATTGTGGAGCTTGATGACGGAGCTGTCGGCTCGTCCTATGTTTTGCGGGAAGAGCTTACCGGCTGCACCAGCGTTTTCAATGATAACAAAGCCCTAATCGGTATGGAGGCCGAGCGCATGGCCGATTGGGCCGTGCAGGAAAAGCATGTGCTCAAGCGCGCTCTGGGTATCGCTTGTCTTAACTGCGGCGCCAGAGCCTATCTGCAAAAAGCAAATCTGACCGGCAACGTCGACTTTTTTTCTTTGATAAAAAAGGACGATCACGTGGCTATGGTGGGCCATATTGGGCCGGTTGTGCGCTGGATGAATAAAAAAGGCATCGCCAACGATGTTTTCGATAAAGGGCATTGTGAGCACGAAAACCTTAAAGAGCTGAGTAAGCTTGAAGAATCGCTGAAAAAGGCAGATGTAGTCTTTTTGTCCGGAACCACTTTTATTAATGGGACGATCGATTCGCTGTTGGATCATTGCCGGCAGGCCAGAGAGGTCATTATTATTGGCTCGACCACCATCGCTTACAGGGAAGCTTACGCAGAAACGCCGGTAAGTCTGGTCGCGGGCACTTTGTGGAAGCAAGACAAAAAGGACGATCTCTTTTTGATTTCTTCTTTGGCCGGGGGCATCCGGAATCTGTCCGACTGCATCGAGAAATTTGCCTATAATCCTAAGGTTTGAAGTTGTGGGAGCTGCGGGTTGCTGCGGATCGGCTGCGATGCGAAGTGGTGCGAGGCAACCGCGGTGCGGCGTGGTGCGGCGCAGCCGCGGTGTGGAGCATCTGAATTTCAACTGAAAAACTTACGCCGGCTTTTCAGGTTTTTTGAACCGAAAAACCTTTCGTCATAGGAGGCAACTTTAATGGAAACTAATCACGCTAGCAGAAAATATCATATACATGATTATTATATGGCACTTTATAAAGGTTTTAAAACCATGAGGTTTATGCGGAAGGCCAGCCGGGAAAATCTCGTGAGCAAAGATTTTTCGGAAAGAATAATGCTTGCAGTGACGCAGGTTAACGACTGTGAAGTTTGTTCTTACGCCCACACGAAGATGGCGCTGGAGCAGGGCATGAGCGGTGATGAAATTCAGAAAATTTTAGCCGGAGACATGGAAGACATACCCCCGGAAGAAGCACCGGCTATATTTTTTGCCCAACATTATGCGGATAGCCGAGGCAAACCATCTCCAGATTCCTGGCAGCGTTTGCAAGACGAGTATGGCAAAGAAAAGGCCTTGGGTATTTTGGGCGCGACCCGCATGATTATGATAGGGAATATCATAGGCATTCCCATAAGTTCTTTCAAGAACCGGCTCAACGGAAAGAAAGTTGAGAAAAGCAATATCTTTTATGAGCTCGGCCTGCCCCTAAGCACTATCATATTAATGCCTATAGCCTTTTTGCACAGTTTACTGGCACGACTATTCAAATTCAAAATTATCTAGCCGCGTGCATGGAATGGTGCCCTGCATAGAATCGTGCCAGGCACGATTCTATGCACCGTGGGTCTCATGCATAGTTTGGTGCCAGGCACGATTCTATGCACCTATCTGTCTTCTAGTGGTGTGAGAAGGCTGATGCGGCCGTCGCAGGGGCGGTAGGGGATCTTGTTGTTTTTCATATATTCGATCAGGTTATCCTGTGATGACGTGCTGACGACACGCCTTCTTCCAGCTTGAGCCACGGCTTCGTGGGAAAGTCCGAAGGTCTCGTCTATAATGCCGTAATGGTATTCCTGCAGTGCCATGCGATATTGAGCTTTTGGATCGAGCGGATGACCCTTTATAGCGATGCTGCCGATTTTTCCATCGGCTAAAATTTCGACACGCAGATCGCTGTTCCACTGATAAAATTCCCGACCACCCGCATGGTAAAGTTTTTTCATCAAGTGCGCGAGCATGTCGCGTAGCATCTGGCCGCTGACGCTGAAACTGATCATGGCTTCGTCGTAAGGGTAGACTTCCATTAAAATCGAGCGAGTGACCAGCCGGGGCAGAGTCGTTTTTCTGATGGAGCCGGAGGCCAGCATAACTATATCGACACCCAGCTGATAGTTAAGAATATCTGCAAAAAGATTGCCCAGCTCGGTTTCACGAAAACGACTGCCGTGTTCAAGCTCTCGCGGCAGACGGCAGATGACAGTATTGTATTTTCCGTCAATTTCTGCCTGATAGTTGTTGAGCAGTTCGTCCATCACCGGGTCGTGCGGGCAGTGCTGGTCATTAATTGGTATGGTTTGCCAGCTGAAATCATGAATTGAGTTGGTATCCATGTTGATTTGCAGATCGAAACGGCCGATTTGATCGGTGCCGGAGCCGACCTGCGCGATTAAGATGCCATTTTGTTGTGCCGGTTGCTCCAGGATTGTGTGGCTGTGGCCGCCAATGATAAGATCCACGCCAATTTCCTTGGGTAAAAGCTGGGCCAGTACCAGGTCCTGGTCAAAACCGATGTGCGTCAAAAGGACAGTGAGATCAATGTCGATGTCCTTGTAACTGTTGCAGATGTATTCAACTTCACGGGCTGCTTCTTCAATGCAGATGAAAGATCCGATCAGAGGTTCGCTTTTGCTTTTGGCGATGACTTCTTCGGTAATAATTCCGATAAATAAAATGCGAATACCGTCTATCTCCAGGATATGATAGGGCTTGAATAAGTTGGTTTCAGTGGGCTTGATATAAAGGTTGGCATTGACAATGGGGAAATTGGCGCAGCGTTCCAAAAACATAAGGTGGGCCAACCCGTAATCCAGTTCATGGTTTCCGAGGGTGACCACATCCGGCTCCAGCATGTTCATGACCAGAATGGTCGAAATACCTTTGTATTCCTGGTCAATGATGGAGCCTTGCAACATATCGCCCGAAATCACGTAGAGAACAGGGTTTTCTTCCTTTTCGCGTACTTTGTGAATGTAGCCGGAGAGCATACTTATGCCCCCAACTAGATTGTCGTGGTTTTCTTTGGCGAAAAAATCTCCGTGAATATCATTGGAGTGCAAAATGGTAAGACGTCTAAGATCCATGGTCGAGCTCCGTCCTAAAAATGCGGCCCATTAGAGTGCACAGAATGGTGGTGCATAGAATGGTGCCAGGCACGAAATTATGCACGGCCGCATTTCTTTTAATATTAGCACAGGATTTGGTGGAGTCTGCATAGAATTGTGCCTGGCACAAAATTATGCAGGGCCGAGGTTGGCTGTTTTTGTCTGTTTTTGGCGGATAAAACTCATTTTATTTTTATTATTTTTCAATATATTTAGTTTTACGATAATAATTTGGTTTTTTAATGTTTGTTTTCCAGGAAGAGTGTAAGGGATCTCTGTCAAAAGCAGAAGATGAAAAGTATTTTGTGAGAATGGGATGTTATGAAAGGAAACAGAAATGAAAAAGAATGTTGTCAGGCTTGCTCTGCTTGTTTTGCTGTTGTGTGTGTTATTCACGGGTTGTAATCCGACTTCCAAATTCGTGCGATATGTAAAAAAAGGTGAATACCAAAAAGCTGTCAATTTTTATCAAAGCAATCTGAAAGGAAAAGTATTTTCAAAAATAGATGCTGTCAGCTTTTTGAAAGATTATTTGCATGGCCAGTGGAGCAAATATTTGGAGGGTAAGATATCTGAAGACGAGATCAGCAAGGTTTTTAGCACTTTGGAGGAAGTTAACTCTCAGCTGGGGTTTTTACCTGAAATTAAAGAATTGAATGCTAACTTAGCTATTGTAAAGAAATCCAAAAAGAGTTTCGAGCAGGGTAAGGTTTTTTTAAAAGATAAATGTTATCCCAAGGCCATCGAAGCTTTCCAGGGTGTGGTGGCGAAGGACACTGAAAATTATAAAAAAGCTCAGGCGGAGATCGCGAAGGCGGTGGATGCTTATGAATCCGAGATTCTCAGTTTAGCCGAGAAAATGTTGGCGGCAAAGAACAGCAAAGGGGCTATTTCTGTGGTTATGGAAGGAGAATGCATTTTGGGCGAAACGGACAAATTTGCAGATTTCTTTTATAAAATATATTCGCAGCAATTTGTGGAGCAATTTGATGATTTTTTGGTAAAAAATGACAAATTGTCTGCGCTTAAGGTTTACGATGAGGCCAAACGCAACCCGTATATCGCTATTTCTCCTCAGCAGGTTGCCAAATATACAGAAATCAAAAATGAGTGTATTCAGGAGGTGATCGCAAAAGCCGAGGTTTTGTTTATGGAAAACTCGGATTTTTCTGCGGCTATGGAGGTGCTAAAGTCGGCACAGGAAGTTTTGGGAGCGGAACCAGAATTGATGGCGCAGCAGGAGCATTACGAGTTTTTGTACGAGGAAAATTTTGTAGAAGAAATACTGTCAGAAGCAAAATCTGCGTTCGGGGATGGTGAGGAGAACGGCTGTTTGGAAGCTATGAATATTATTAAGAGATCCCTTAGTGAGTTTCCCAACAGTGACCAATTGAATAAAGCGCTGGAGCATTACGAACAGTATGTTCCAATTAATCTGGCAATGTTTGATTACGCTGAGAAAACTGATTATTTCGTTATAGGCACATCAAATTTGGATATCGCGCGAGACGTGAATGAAACTCTGTACAATGATTCGACTGTCGTTTATTTATATGGAAGAAAAACTGGCTTAGAATCTATTGATCAAGGCGAGGAGTCTAACATAATTTTTTATTTAGATCGTGAATATACAAAATTAACCGGCACTGTATATCGACCTTATCAAACGCTTGCATTCGGCGATAATTGGAGGGGCATTGCCGGAAGATTTGAAATATTCGGAGACGGTATGTTGCTTTATTCTGCGATAATCACAGAAGACACTTTTGAAGCTGAAAAATTTGAATTAGATCTTACAGGCGTCCATGAGTTGAAAATTGAATTGAGAGGAGCCTGGACAGATTTCTATACGAACTGGCGGCCATTGGCAGCAGCCACCGATCTATTTTTGTATAGATTTTAGCTGATAACAACTGATAATAGAAAGTAAATGGTTAAATCCCCGGAGAGCTCTCCGGGGATTTTATTGTGTGCAAGTGGTGATGCCGGTGCATAGAATGGTGCCAGGCACGAAATTATGCAGGCACGAAATTATGCACCGCTTTTGGTTTCGGAGGCGATCTTTTTTAATAGGCCGCCGGCTTTTATGGTTGCGATTTGTTCCTGATCCAGTGTGTGGCAGACAGTAAAGACACTATTTTTCGTCAGGTTTTTGACGGCGAAACTGCGGTTTGGGGCTAAGTTCATGACATCTACTATTTCCAGTTTATCTAGCAGATCGATTTCGTTATAGGCGGCTTCGTTTTCAAATAAAAAGGGAATGATCCCGGCATTGATGAGGTTTTGCTGGTGAATGCGGGCGTAGCTTTTAGCGATGACGGCTCGGATCCCTAGCTGCAGGGGCGCCAGTGCTGCGTGCTCCCGCGACGAGCCCTGCCCGTAATTGGAGCCGGCGATGATGATGCCGCCGTCATGCTCACGGCAACGAGCCGGGAAATTTTCGTCCAGCGGCTGAAAGCAGAATTCGGATATTTTTTCGATATTGCTGCGATAAGGCAAAACTTCGGAACCTGCCGGTGCGATATGATCGGTTGTGATGTTGTCGCCGACCTTTATCATGACTCGTTGGCAGATTTCGCCCAGTTCCGGACCTACCGGGACCGCTTTGATGTTGGGGCCTTTGATAACCGGTTGGTTTGAGTCCGTGGCCGGTGCCAAAATCATAGAATCATCGACCAGGAAAAAATCCGGCAGTTCAGCTTTTTTATAAGAAAAATCGGTCGCATCTGTGATATAACCTGTGATTGCCGAGGCGGCAGCGGTTTCAGGCGAAACCAGGTAAACCTGGGCGTCCATTGTCCCGCTGCGGCCTTTGAAGTTTCTGTTGAATGTTCTCAGCGATACCGCCTGGCTGCCCGGCGACTGGCCCATGCCGATGCAGGGGCCGCAGGTGGCTTCCAAAATGCGGGCTCCGCTGGCGATCAGGTCAGACAAGTCTCCGCTTTGTGCCAGCATATTCAGCACTTGTTTCGAGCCAAAAGAAATTGCCAGCGACACATCGCGGTGGACGGTCCGGCCTCGCAGAATGGCTGCTACATTGCTGAGATCGGTAAAGCTGGAATTGGTGCAGGAACCGATACAAATCTGGTCAACTTTGGTGTCGGAAAATTCTTTTACCGGATGAATATTGTCGGGCGAGTGAGGGGCTGCGAGCAGGGGCTCCAGCTGGCTTAGGTCGATTTCCATTCTCTCATCGTAGACGGCGTCTTCGTCCGGCAAAAGCTTGATATAATCATCAGCGCGTCCTTGTTTTTCCAGATATTCCAAAGTGTTTTCATCTGAGGGAAAAATTGAAGTCGTCGCTCCCAGCTCGGCACCCATATTCGTGATGGTACCGCGTTCGGGAACAGACAGATTTTTCAGCCCCGGACCGGTGTATTCAAAAATCTTGCCGACGCCGCCTTTAACGGTCTTTTTTTCCAAAACTTTAAAAATAATATCCTTGGCTGTGACGCCGTGTTTTAGCTTTCCGGTAAGTCGGACGTTGACGATCGCGGGCATTTTGAGCGTGTAGGGCTTTCCGGCCATGGCAGCGGCTACGTCGAGTCCGCCCGCGCCGATGGCGATCATACCCATGGCGCCACAGGTAGGCGTGTGCGAATCGGAACCCAGCAAAGTTTCGCCGGGCACAGCAAAGCGTTCCAGATGCAACTGATGGCAGATGCCGTTGCCGGCTTTTGAAAAATACACACCATAGCGATTAGCTGCGGTTTGCAGGTATTTGTGATCATCGGCGTTCATAAAACCGCTCTGCAAAGTGTTGTGATCCACGTAGCTGTAAGCTTTGGTCTTGACTTTGTCCACCCCCATCTGCTCAAACTGGAGAAAAGCCATGGTCCCGGTTGCGTCCTGGGTCAGGCTTTGGTCGATCTTGAGTTGAATGGTTTGGCCGGCACTGAGCCCGGCTTTTTGATCGGCAGGTATGGCCAGATGTTTTTCGATAATCTTATGCGATAAAGACTTCATGCTTTTTTGCTCCTTAATTGCTCGGCTGATTTATCTCTAATTAATCTCTCATTGATTGTATTGGTCTCGAGTTGCTGTCTTTTGGATTCCATAATTGCTCCTTTTTCAGATCTGTAATTGTCTTCTTTTGTCATTATTTGACTGAAAAAGATATTTTTAGAATATTCATATATACTAGTATATCAGTTTAAAAATTCATAAAATCTGAGGTGAATTTTTATTTACGAAAAATCCATAATTATTATAGAGGAGTTTTAACTTATGAATGATCGCTTGGATCTTATTTTTAAAAATGCTCTGGAGTCTTTGAAAATTTCTGATGATTTGTATAGGCAATATGATGTTAAAAAAGGCCTACGTAATGAGGACGGCACGGGTGTTTTGGTCGGACTGACGCGGATTTGTGACGTTGAAGGCTACAAAAGGCTGGCAGACGGAAGCAAAAAGGATATTCCGGGTGAACTTTATTACCGGGGAATACCGCTGGAAACTGTCTACAGACGGGCTGCGGAAAATATCCATACAGGCTTTGAAGAAATTTCTTTTTTACTGCTTTTCGGTTACTTGCCTGATGATGAGGATCTTGAAGCTTTTAAAGAAGTGTTGCGCCAGGAATACCAGCTGCCGCGGACATTTTTACTGAATAATATACTTAAGGCTTCTTCCCTCAATACTATGAATAAAATACAGTCATCGTTGTTGTCCATGTATGCGGATGAAGATAATCCTGATGAGAGTTCGGCTGAAAATCTGCTGCGCATCGGGCTTTCAATTATAGCAAAACTGCCGGCTATTATGGTTTATTCGCATCAGGTGAAAAACTACCACGACCAGGGTACCAGCCTGGTGGTTCACCAGGTCCGCCACGATCTCGATCTGGCTGAGAGCATTCTTTATCTTTTGCGCGGGGAAGGTAACTATACGCGAGATGAGGTTTTGCTTTTGGACCTTATGATGATCCTGCATGCCGATCACGGTGTGGGTAATAACTCTACTTTTGCCAGCCTGGTTGTTTCTTCGACCGGTACAGATCTTTATTCTGCATTTTCTACGGCAGTTGGTTCGCTGAAGGGTCCCAAGCACGGCGGGGCCAATATTACCTGCAAGCGCATGATGGATGCGTGTATCGCCGAAGTTGGTGTGGACGCTACGGACGACGAGGTTCTCGCGCTTGTGAAAAAAATACTTAACCGCGATTTCTTTGACAAAAGCGGCCTCATTTACGGAATTGGCCATGCTGTTTATACGCTTTCAGATCCGCGCTGTCTGCTTTTGATGGAGCAGGCTGTCGAGGTGGCCGAAGCCACTGGCCGCAGCGATGAACTGCAGTTTTACAATCGTTTTGAAAAGATTGCGGTGGAATATCTTAAGGCGAGCAAAGACATGAATATCTGTGCCAATGTTGATTTTTACAGCGGCCTCATCTATGACATGATGCAAATACCTGAGGATCTCTATACACCTATGTTTGTTGCCAGTCGGGCTGTGGGATGGCTGGCACACATTATAGAAGAAAAGATCAACAGCGGTCGCATTATCCGACCAGCGGGCAAGTATATAGGGGAGAAAATTCATGAAAACGATCACACTCTTTAAGGGCGACGGTATCGGCCCTGAAATTACGCAGAGTGCTCTCGAAGTTCTGGATGCTTTGAATTTACCTTTGGTGTTTGAACATTATGATGTCGGATTGACTTCATTTGAAAAAACCGGAGAGCTGCTTCCGGAAGAGGCGTTGGCTTCTATCCGCAGAAATAAAGTTTTCCTGAAGGCACCGATCACAACGCCTGTCGCCAGCGGGTTTCGCAGTATCAATGTTGCCTTGCGCAAAGAGTTTGATCTTTACGCAAATATCCGTCCGGCCAAATCTATACCTCAGATTAAATCCCGTTACCGGGATATCGATATTATTATTTTCCGGGAAAACACGGAGGATCTTTATGTCGGTGAAGAAAAGATGATTTCAAAAGACGAAGCGGTGGCGATTAAGCGTATTACACGACGGGCTTGCCGCCGGATCATTAGCCTGGCTTTTGAATCTGCCCGTGAGTGGGGACGAAAAAAGCTGACTTGTGTGCATAAGGCGAATATTTTGAAATACACGGACGGGATGTTTTTGGAAGAATTTAACCGGATTAAACTGGATTATCCGGAGATAGAAAGCAATGATCTGATAGTTGATAATGCCTGTATGCAGCTGGTAATGAATCCGGAACGTTTTGACGTCATGGTCATGCCCAATCTTTACGGCGATATTATGTCGGACATCACGGCCGGTCTGATCGGGGGGCTTGGCCTGCTTCCAAGTGTTAATCGCAATGAAGAATATGCGATGTTTGAGGCGGTGCACGGGTCGGCGCCGGATATTGCCGGCAAAAACCTGGCTAACCCGACGGCTTTTTTGCTCAGTGTTTGTATGATGCTGGAGCATCTGGGCTTTATGGATGAAGGCGACAGGCTAAGGCGGGCTTTGTCCAAAACATATGAGAACATCGCAGACTGCACAGCTGACGTTGGCGGCCGGGCCGGTACCAGTGAGTTTACGCAATCAGTGATTGGTAATCTGTAAGCGGGGGCCAAACCGGTGGTTGCGGGGCCAATGGGCTGAGGCCGGCGGCCCGGAGGGCTGAGGCCGGGGAAGCCCGGTGGGCTGTTTCCGGCGGCCCGGAGCTCAGCTCAAACGGTAAGTGTTGTAGCCTTTGTAAGAAATAACTTCGATTTTTTTATCATTATTAAGCTGGTTAAATATCTGTGTTTTATTGCGGTCTTTTCTGCTGTCTATAAAGCTTTCAATTTCGAATTGATTCATGGGATGGCGCTTTATTATGCTCAAAATCGCAGAGTAAGTGTCTTTTATGTCGCTGTAAAAGCCTTCAGAGGCCAGTAAATCAATGGAAATACCGCCCAGTTTTTCCGAAATATATTTAAGTCTTTCCTTGCTGGTCATTTCCACGTCGGCTTCTGCGGGTGGCCGGACCGGTGTATTAATATACAGACGGTCGTAGTCAATTTGCTGGAGAAGTTGCCGGTATTTGTCAATGGCAGCGTTGGAATCGTTGATGTTTTTTAAAAACATGATCTCCAGCCATAGCTGACCCGTATAGTTTTTGGAAAAATCAATTAGTCCGCGCCGGACATCTTTGTATTTTATGGCTCCGTGCGGACGGTTTATCTTTTTGAAACTTTGTTCGTCAAAAGCGTCCATTGAGGGAAGGATAATATCTGTCGGCATCAGCTCTTCTTGCAGTTCCGATTGGTAAAAAAGGGCGGCGTTGCTGATTACAGCGAGTGGGCGGTCGGTTCGTTTTTTGATTTCGCGGATGAGTGTGCCCAGTCCGGCGTATAAAGTAGGCTCGCCTTCGCCTACGATGGTGACGGCGTCGAATTTGATGTTTTGGTCCAGCGTGCGATCGAGCTCTTTTAAAATTTCATCGGGATCGAAAAAGACCTGCCTTGTGTTGGTCATTTTTTGGGTTCTGCCCAGTTGGCAATAGATGCAGGAATAATTGCAAGTCTTTTTGGGGATGGGGCTGACGCCGAGAGAAAGACCTAATCTGCGGGAGGGGACGGGGCCGTAAATATATTTTGTATGTTTCAAAGTGAATCACCTTTTCCTGTTGCTGGGAGAGTACTCCCTTGTGTGCACGGCGGAGCGGACGGTACGGCAGTGCTGTGAGGGCGGTGGATGAGGCTTGCGCTGGCAAAAGAGCTGGCATTGGTTTTGCTGGATTCGGCAGCTCCACAGCCGGACTATTAGTGTAAGTACATTATACCTCTTGGATAGAATGGTGCCAGGCACGAAATTATGCACTGCATAGAATGGTGCCAGGCACGAAGTTATGCACTGATTTTCGCGGGGGAAGGGGTTTTTTCCGAAAATAATAAATAAAAAAAGAGGAGTTGGGGCTCCTCTTCAGTAATTTTTAGTATTTTTCGGGGTGGGTTTGTGTTTTATTCGATTGCTTTCAATAGGGCTTCTAGCCAGATTGGGTCGATCGATTCGATTTCACCGTGGTCCACGGCGGCGCTGATTTGTGGATCTATTGGGATTCGGGCGAGAACGTCGAGTCCGTGCTCGGAAGCGGCTTTTTCGATGTGGCTTTCGCCGAAAATCTTGTATTCGGTGCCGGTGTCGGGGGCTTTAAAGTAGGACATATTTTCGACCACACCGAGGATGGGGATATCCATCATTTCCGCCATTTTGACGGATTTTGTCACGACCATGGATACTAGCTCCTGGGGTGATGTGACGATGACAACGCCGTCTACCGGGAGTGACTGAAAAATGGTGAGAGGGACGTCGCCGGTTCCCGGAGGCAGGTCGATAAACATGTAGTCAACGTTTTCCCAGATTACGTCTGTCCAAAACTGTTTTACGGTGCCACCGATAATCGGTCCGCGCCAGACTACAGGGTCTGTGTCGTTTTTGAGGAGCAGATTGAGGGACATAATATCGATGCCGCCTTTGCTCTGAACCGGATGGATACCTGTGGTGCTGCCGGTCGCTTTACTTGTGAGGCCGAAGGATTTGGGGATGGAGGGGCCGGTAACGTCGGCATCTAAAATGGCGACGTGATAGTTTTTGCGCATCATGCCGACGGCGAGCAGAGATGAGACGAGGGATTTGCCTACGCCACCTTTGCCGCTCATCACGGCTATCAGCTTTTTGACACTGCTTTGCGGATGCAGGTGGGCAGTGAAATCTACTTGTTCTTCTGTGCGGTCGTCGCAGCTTTCGGCGCAGGACGCGCAGTTGTTATCACAATCAGGACTCATTAGGATCTCCTTGTATATTGTT
Source organism: uncultured Mageeibacillus sp. (assembly GCA_964630605.1). Classification (GTDB taxonomy): domain Bacteria; phylum Bacillota; class Clostridia; order Saccharofermentanales; family DTU023; genus DTU032. Next base: position 15,942 of record CAZVVR010000011.1, read on the forward strand.
AGTTGCCGAGGTTATGTCACCTAGGCGGGCTTGGGCTTGGCTGGGTTTACATATGTCATAGCCATTACTTCAGTTATTGTAGCACTATTGATACTGGCTGTGAAAGCTATAATTTATTGCCAGGTTTGCTGCATAGATTGGTGCCAGGCACGATTTTATGCACCTGCATAGATTGGTGCCAGGCACGATTCTATGCAAGGCACGATTTTATGCATCTGTTAGTCGTTGTGGAATTGGACGTTGAGATTTCCTACGCTCGAATTGATGGTCATGTTTTTGTCGGCGTTATTGTTTATGTTGTCGCTGCCTGAAATGCCCGAGTATTCGCGCTCGCCGATGCGGACGCGGCCTACGGCATAACTTATTTTGTAGTTGAAATCACTTTCTTTGCCGTCGAGGACCACGCTGGTCTGGCCGACACCTTGGTCGATGTCGAGGGTTTCGCTTACATTGCCGGTCAAGTTGATCTCCCCGGCGCCACTTTCGAGACTAAGTTTTTGGGCTGCAACATCGCGGGCGTTGATTTTTCCGCCGCCGACAGATAGATGCATTGTGTCAGCAGTCAAATGGTTTATCTTAAGAATGCCGCCGCCGATACTGATCTTCACGTTTTCGAAAACAATATCACGAGGGAGGGTCAGGATGATATCGTTATTTCTGTTCATCATTCGCCTGCCGGTGTCCAGAATAAAAGTGTTGTCTTGGACGGAAGTTCTAATTGGCTGATTGTTTGTGTTTTGTATGGAAAAAGTCTCGCCCTTTTCTATATTCAGAGTTCCGTGATGCAAATTTAAGTCGAGATTAACAATGTCGTCAGCCTCTATTTCCAGAGGGATCGATGGTGCAGTGTTGATCTGGGCTCGCAGATCGATAACTTCTCTGTACAGTACGAAAATTCCAATTGATAATACTACGATTATCAATATCAGGAAGATGAATCCAATAATAACACCGTTGTTCATTTTTTATACTTTCTCTATTTGGTTTAAGGAGTGCACGATTTTGTTTACATTATTTACTTCTGTGTATATGAAAAGTATAGCGGATATGGTGGAAATTAGCTGACCTGACAGCGAACTTTTGTAACGCAGCGATCATATAGATAGTGCCTTGCATAGAATGGTGCCTGGCACCAATCGATGCATGGC
>CAZVVR010000012.1:0-16820 GCA_964630605.1 uncultured Mageeibacillus sp.
TAACCAAAGGATACAAAATAAGAAAAAGCCCGGCAGCGAACACGAAGAGCAATAAAATTGTGGTCACTTTATTTTTCATAAAAATTTTGTCTCAGCTATTTTATCAATTCAACAGGGAGGGTTTCCCCTCCCCTGTGAAAACAAGCAATTAGATGCGCTTGTTGTTTTTGTTACTAGGCTGTTTTGTCCTTTTTAATAAAAACAATAATGCTGCCAGCACCAGCAGACTACCGGCCAGATAAAAGATGTGGGTGCCGACACCGCCGGTGGTAGGCAGTGTGATGCCGGCTTTGTTGATAATTTGGACTTCATTTTGCAAATAGCCCTCAGCGGAATTTTCGCTCGTTATTTCAACAGCCACCCTTCCTGTCAACTGATTGTATCCGTCGGGTGCACGGGTCTCCTCCAGCCAGTAGAGGCCGGTATCAAGTCCAAAGATCTTGGCCTCACCGGCTAGGATTAACTCGCCTGCTTCAGAATTCAAGGCTTTCCGATACTGTTTTTCTGCGATTCTTACTAGCCGTACTTCTTCTCCACTGCCAGCTGCAGTGTAAAGTCTGAACTCTGCCCCATCTAAGCTGTTTCCGGGAAGAGCTTCTTCCTTGTATTTGTGAAGATTAAATCCGTAAACATAAGTGTTGGTAACGACTGTCGGAGGAGAATTTTCCGGGCCAGGGCTACTGAGATTATCCGGATCATTTGGATCTGCCTCCGGATCAAACTCTGTCCAGGTCATGGAAACTGAGTTTGTGTTTTTATGTATGGCAGTTTCGTTGACAGTCGCGGAATAAGAAATCTCGACGTTAGCATCAGCTGGGTAACCCATACTTTCTTTTGCTTTGAGCGTAATAATAATTTTTTGTCCTTCTATTTCAACTGTATAGTTGTTGGGATTGATCAAAATTGTATTTCCTATTTTCAACACAATACTATCGGCGTCATAGGTCAGTCCGGCATCCATTTCATCAGTAAAGGTATATCTATATACTCTTTTGTCCTTATGATACTTGGGCACAAAAGCTTGGATTCTGAAGTTGAGAATATCACCAATCGCTGCACTGCAAGAATCAGCCCAGCTATTTTGCTCACAGCTGTGGGACACTTCCTTACTTAGCAAACCCGGCTCCTGGTTTTTGTCAATAATTTGAATGTTTTTACTGAAATTGCTGATCGTGACTATACTGCCTAACTCACTGGTAATAAAATAATAGCCATGATCTAGTTCTGTGAATTCAAGCCTTGTGCTCTCTGCAGTCAGCTCAGCGTCTGGAGTTATTGCAGGAGATTGATTTCTGATCGCATCAGCCTTGGACTGAAGCCAGCTGAAAGCTAGATTTTCGTCTGGTATAGAGACATTGTATTTTCCTGTGCTGGTTTCAATTTTTTCTAATAGAAAAGGAGGATCCGGATCGTTTGTTATCTCCTGATACCAGTGGCTGCTATCCGCAATGGTGTAAGCATATGCATCTCCGCTGTTTGTCACGTCAAAAATTTTATAGACAGAATAAATTTTTCCGATGGTCGCGTTTTCAATAGTTAAAGTTCCTTTATTTGCTGCGAAGACAGGCATGCTTGCTACTGCAAGAATCAGGAGCAATAAAACTATCAGATATCTTTTTTTCATTGATTTAACATCCTTTCTTGTTCCAGTTGTTATGGGTTTATCACACTTTATCCGGATAGTGACAGTCATAAAGCAGCAAGATTCTGACCTTACCTGTCAATAAGCTTCAATTTGACGGTTTTATATTACAAATAGTGACGATTTATCCTTAATGCTGTCTGGCAAACAAAACAGGCAGCTTTTGCTATAATGTGGGCTCTTACAGATATAAGGAGGAGTGCTTTTGTTTTTCAAGAAAAGTCTTAGTTTAATTTTGCTGGTTTTACTGCTGTTTGCGCTGATTGTTCCCATGGCCGGCGGATTTGCCTATGCTGGAGAAATGACCGGGGAAGAATCTTTTCAGTCTCAGGCCGGAGGCCCCAATCCGCAAACAGACGCCATTTCAGCAAACGAACCTGAAACGGAAATCCCAGATCCGGTCACTGCCTCTTTTTTCAGCATCCAAACAACGGAAACTGACTTTCCAGCTGCCACCACTTCCACTGAGCAACTGAAAGTTCCCGACAATGCTCTTCTGATTATTGATTTGTCCGAATGGCAAAATCCGGAAAAGATCAACTACGATCTTTTATGCCGGCAGATTAGCGGCGTTATCCTGCGTATAGGCTTTACCGGCTATAGCAGCGAAAAAAACAAAGTTACAGACCAGCATTTCGAGCGTCATTATGCGGAATTCAAAAAACGCGGGGTTGAGATCGGCGGCTATTGGTTCAGCCGCGCCAACAGTGTTGAAGAAGCTGAGGACGAGGCTAAGGCAACTTTGCAGCTGCTGCAAGGAAAAGAATTCGAGTTGCCGGTTTACTGGGATACCGAAGATCCGTATTATCAGGCGAAAACCGGACGTCAGCTTTTGACTGATGCGGGTATTGCCTACATGGAAACGGTCAGAGAGGCGGGCTATAAGGTTGGTATTTACGCTTGCGTCAACTGGTATCTCAACCGTCTGGATATAAACCGGCTATGGGAGTATCATGCAGAGAATTTCTTTGAGCTTTGGGTCGCCCATTACGGCGTTTACTCTCCGCAATTTAAACATAATTATTGGATGTGGCAGTTTAGTAATGAGGGCAGGCTCGACGGTTATGGGGGATATTTGGATTTCAACTTGAGGGCAAAAAAAGGACCTGACCTGTTGGAAAAGATTGATCAGACACCACCTGTGATTACTGGCTTATCTGATTTAGAGCTGATTCAAGGTATGGAACTGAATTTGAAGGAGGGAATTAGGGCCGACGACGATAAAGACGGCAAAAATATTCCTTTCGATGTCAGTCCCCGCATGATCGACACACGGCAGCCGGGCACGCATCTCATCACTTATTCGGCAAAGGATTTGGCGGGTAACGTCTGCAGTTATACCAGAACCGTAACCATAAAGCCGACAACTTTTACCGATGTGCCGATTGCATATTGGGCCTATAATTTTATCGAAAACATCTACCGGCAAGGCCTGGTTCAAGGATACAAAGGATCCGAGCGTGAATTTCGGCCTGAAAACAATCTCACAAGAGAACAGGCGGCAACCGTCATTGCGCGGGCGGCCAATCTGACTACCGAGGGTAAAGAAGCCTTTTTCCCCGATGTCCCTGCGGACAATCCCTGCTATCCCTTTATTGCGGCCTTGGCGGATAAAGGGGCGATCAACGGCTTTCCCGATGGTTTGTTTCGCGGAAGAGAGAATATCAAACGCAGCCATATGGCGAAAATACTGGTTTTAGCTTTCGACCTGGAAATGGGTAGCCAAAAAGTATATTTTTCTGACATGCCGCAAGATCCCATATTCTGTGAATATATCGAAATACTAGCCAGCAACGGCATTGTATCAGGATACGCAAACACAAATGAGTTTCGCCCCAACAATAGAATCACCCGCGCTGAATTCTCCAAAATGATTTTGCTAACTCAGGAACTGACTGCATAGAATCGTGCCTGGCACCAAACTATGCAGTGCATAGAATCGTGCCTGGCACCAAATTATGCACCAGGGCTTATTCCAGTTCGGCTGTGCCCATGTTGAGGTCGTAGTAGCGGCCTTTTGCTTTCATGAGCTGATCGTGGTCGCCGCGTTCTATGATTTCGCCTTTTTCCAGTACCATAATGGCGTTGGAATGGCGGACTGTGGAAAGGCGGTGGGCGATGGCGAAGGTGGTACGGCCCTGCATCATGTTATCCATACCTTTTTCAATCAGGCGCTCCGTCCTGGTGTCAACTGAGCTGGTAGCTTCGTCAAGAATCAGAATCAAGGGGTCCGCCACTGCTGCTCGTGCAATCGAGATCAGCTGACGCTGGCCCTGGGACAGGCCGCTGCCGTTATCGTACAGCTTGGTGTCATAACCTTCCGGCAGGTTTCGGATAAAGAAGTCCGCATTGGCGAATTTGGCCGCAGCTATCACATCTTCGTCGCTGGCTTCCAGATCACCGTAACGGATATTATCCGCAACCGTATCAGTGAAAAGATGAACTTCCTGCAAAACCATGCCCAAAGTCAGTCGCAGATCATCTTTTCTAATGTCTTTAACATCAATTTCATCGTAGTAAATGGTGCCTTCCTGCACATCGTAAAAACGATTGATCAGATTGGTGACAGTCGTCTTTCCGGCACCGGTCGAACCGACAAAAGCGATTCTTTGCCCGGGCCTGGCGTAAAGGGAAATGTCCTTCAGCACCGGTTCTCCTTCGACATAAGAAAAAGTGACGTGGTCAAAGCGAATATCACCGCAGACCGGGACGTACCGGCAGTGGCCGTCATCACCGGGCACACACCAGACCAGGTCACGCAAGCCCGTCTCCACACCGGGCAGATAACGCTTGGGCACGTATTTTTTCATGCCGCGGTCCGGACTTATTTCGGAAAAGTCTGTTTCTTCTTCTTTTGAAGCGACCACACGAATCAAATGCACTTCACCTTCGTCGATTTCTGCCGGCTGATCCATCAGAGAAAATACGCGTTCGGCACCGGCCAAAGCGGCGATCAGGACATTGATCTGGTTGGAAATTTGCGTCAGAGGGCGGGAGAAGTTTCGTGTGTACTGGAGAAAGGTGGCCAGGGATCCGATGTCCATCCGGCCGCTGATTATGCGCATAGCACCAACCATGGCGGTTACAGCGTACTGGACAAAGCTCAGGTTTCCCATAATGGGGAAAATGCTCACAGAATAAGTTTGAGCTTGCGTAGAAGCCTGACGCAGATCTTCATTTTTTTCATCAAAATCATTAATCGCTCTGTTTTCGTAATTAAAAACTTTAACTACTTTCTGTCCCTGCATCATTTCTTCAATATAGCCGTTGAGTTCGCCCAGCTCTGCCTGCTGCGCGCGGAAGGCCTTGCGGCTTCGAGACATGATAAAGCGGATGCTGAGCAGCATCAGGCCGACCATAATAAGAACCAAAAGGGTCAGAAACGGGCTAATGATCAGCATCATCACCAGGGTCGCGATAAAGGTTACAGCCGAGGTGAGAAGGTTAACCAGGGTCTGGTCCAGGGCCTGGCTGATATTGTCTATGTCGTTGGTAAAAGTACTCATCAGGTCGCCGTGGCTGTGGGAATCGAAAAAGGCAAGCGGCATTTCCTGTAATTTACTAAAAAGGTCACGGCGGATCAGATTGCTTGTGTATTGGGCTGTTTTAGCCATCAATCGTATTCCGATATAGTTAAAAACTGCCGACAGGAGAAAAACTATGGCCATGGATACTATTGAGGGAATGGCGCCGGTAAAACTGCGATCGTAAACGAAACTATTTATGATTGGCGTGAGAAAAGCGTTACCTGCCACTCCGCCAAAAGCTCCTATGGCAGAAAGCAGCAAGCCAAACACCAGCCGGAGTCGGTTTTTACCTACAAAAAAAGCCAGGCGCCTTAAAGTTTTTCCGGTTTCTTCCGGTTTGGCGAAGCGGTCAAAGCCGCCGCGGGGTCCTACCCTGCCGGCCTGGCTTTGTGCCGGTGACTGTTCCTGCTTGGACATATTTTTTTCAGAGTTCTGACCTTTCATTTTTTTACTCATTACGCGACCACTCCTTTCTGCTGGGATTCGAAAATCTCACGGTAAATGGTGCTGGTCTTCAGCAATTCTTCGGAGGGTGCAAAGTCGGAGATGCAACCTTCATCGAGTATAAGTATGCGATCGGCGTCTTCGACCGAAGCAATGCGCTGGGCCACAATAATCTTGGTAATTCCGGGCAGCTCGGTTGCAAAGGCGTGGCGGATGCGAGCATCGGTGTCCATGTCTACCGCAGAGGTGGAGTCGTCGAGGATGAGAATCTTCGGATCTTTGAGGAGGGCGCGGGCAATAGTGAGTCGCTGGCGCTGGCCGCCGGAAAAGTTAGTACCGCCTTGCTCGACATTGCTGTCGAGACCTGCGGGCAGTCTTTTCACGAATTCCCAGGCCTGTGCTCTTTTTAACGCAGTAATAATTTTTTCGTCAGATGCCTGCTGGTCGCCCCATTGCATGTTTTCGCGCAGGCTGCCGGAAAAAAGTGTGTTTTGCTGCAGAACAAAGCTCACCGAATCGCGCAGGCTTTCCAGGCTATAGTCGCGGACATCCTGGCCGCCCACCAGCACCCGGCCTTCCGTAACGTCATAAAGTCGCGGAATCAGAGACAGGAGGGTGGATTTTCCGGAGCCGGTCGCACCTAATACACCGATAACTTCGCCCGGTTTTATGTCCAGATTTATATCTACCAGTGAATTATTATCACTGCCGGGATAAGCGAAAGAGACATTTTCATACTGAATGGAACCATCGGGAACCGAAGTCAGCTTTTTATCGGGGCTGGTTATGTCGACTTCGGTATTTAACACTTCCACAACACGGTCGGCAGATGCCTTGGCCCGTGTCAGCTGGAGGAAAACCATGGCCAGCATAATCAGGCTCATGAGAATTTGCATAACATAGGTGAGAAAGCTGATCAGGTCACCGGCCAGCATGGTACCGTCGGCTATGTGCTGGCCTCCGATCCAGAGAATGGCAATAATGGTGCTGTAGATAATTAATTCAGCTGCCGGCATTGCGACAATCACAACGGAAACGGCTCTAAAAGCAGCCTTCATAAGCGAATCATTGGATTTTTTGAAGCGGCGTTTCTCATGGTCGCTGCGGACAAAGGTTTTTATTTCACGAATGTTGGTCAGGTCCTCCTGCACTTTGGCGTTGAGATCGTCCACACGGCTCTGCATGGCGCGAAAACGCGGGCCGGCCAGCCTCATGATTACGATAAAAACTAAAAACAGAACCGGGATGGCTACCAGAAAGACACGGGCCAGACGCGGCTCTATGTTGTAGGCCATTATCATGGCAAAAACAAACAAAGCTGGGGCCCTTATGCCCATACGTAATGACATCATAGCTGCTTGCGACATGTTGTTGCAGTCATTGGTCAGGCGAGTAATCAGACTGGGAACACTGAACTGGTCCAGGTTGGCAAAGGAAAAGTCCTGAATTTTGCGATAAAGCGCGGAGCGGACTTTGGCACCAAAGCCATAGCCGGCCACAGCGCCCATGCGGGCAGAGAAAACACCGGCCGTAAGTCCGATCAGAGCGGCTAGAATCATCTGCAGACCCAGGGTTATAACCACCCGGGCGTTGGCTTCGTAAATACCGATGTTGACGATATCCCTCATAAGGAAAGGTATGTATACGTCAGCTAAAACTTCAATGATCATTAAGATAGGGCTGGTTATTGCATACCTGCGATATGGGGTCATAAAACTACTTAATTGTCGGAGCATTAATTTTCCTCCTCGGCCTCAGACCTGTCCGCATCAGATAAGGTTTTTAAATTATTGTGAATTTGTAAAAGCAATTTCATAAGGCCTTCGGTTTGCTCGGAATCAAGGCCTTTTAGCATAGATTGGTAAAGTTCGCGCAGATCACGGCAACATTGGTTTTTGGCCCGCTCACCCGCCGGCGTCAGATAAAGTTCTCGCCGGCGCCGGTCAGATTGCGACTGGCGTTGCTCCACCAACTTGGCTTTTTGCAGTCTTTTTATGGATGTGGAAAGAGAAGCTCCCGAGACGAATAACCGATCAGCGATTTGCCTTTGTGTACTTCCGGGATAATCATGAATAAGCCGCAATATTCGCGGCTGACCGACATAAAGGCCGTGGCAAGCCAGGTTCTGTGAAAGCTGGCTTAGCGTCATTTGGTTAATATCGCGTAAAAGCCAGGCTAACATCAGCTCAGGTGACTCTTCAAATTTCTTTGCTAACGGAGTTTCCAAGAAACTGCCTTTCTATGGTAATTGTAACGGCATAATTAATTAACTACTTATTTGTTAGTTAGCTAACAATAAAGAATTATACTCGACCCGTGAGGTCGAGGCAAGCAAAAAATGACAATTCTCTAATCCGGTGCATAATTTGGTGCCAGGCACGATTCTATGCACGACCTTAGGCGGCCTGATTACGGAAAACCTGTACTCGTCCATCCGGAAAGTTTCTTTTTTTAATTGCTTTGTGGTATAAACTTAAAAAAGAAATTAACTGCTAAAACTGGGTTTACTAAATTAACAGCGGCTGCATTAAGTTTCACTAAAAAACTAAATTAGCTGGTCATAGCAAGAAGGGAAAGCGTATTATTTTGAGAAATTTGGGTTTTGTTGTTCTGACTATCCTGGTAATTATTGTGGTGGTTATCCTGCTTAGCTTTATCAATCACAGAATCAGACTGGCTCAGGAAGCAGATTTATTTATAGCTCCGGGCCAGATTCTAAAGGTCAACGGTCATGACATGCATGTGTATGCGGAAGGAGATGCTGACGCCGCAGCTACTTTGATCTTCATGTCCGGTGCCGGGACCTCTTCGCCTTACCTGGACTTTAAATCACTTTACTCTCTTCTGAGTGATAAATATCGCGTTGCTGTTGTAGAAAAAATCGGCTATGGCTTTAGTGAGGTGGCGGATATAGATCGTGACGTAGATTCAATGCTTTCCGATACCAGAGAGGCCTTGGCTCTGGCCGGCATCAAAGGCCCCTACGTGCTTTGCCCTCACTCTATGTCAGGCATCGAAGCTCTTTATTGGGCTCAGAAATATCCTGATGAAGTGAAAACTCTTATCGGTTTAGACATTACAGTACCCGCGAGCTACGAAAACACTAAACTGACAGCCTTCATGATTAATTTTGCTAAATTTGCAACTGATACGGGACTGATCCGCTGGATTCCTTCCTTGGCCGAAAGAGACGCCGCCGAACAAGGCAATCTCACCGAGGCAGAAAAAGAATTATCAAGAATTATTTTTTACCGGCGCACAGCTACACAAACGATGATTAACGAAGCTGAACAGATAAAAGACAACGCAGCTTCCCTGCCCGATCAAGGAATTATAGACCAGCCCTGCCTGCTGTTTTTGTCATCAGGCGAAGTTCCCGGCTGGGACGAGGATACCTGGCGCGCTAATCTGTATGATTATGCCGCAAAATTAGAAAACGCAATCCTGATCGACATGAAAGACAGTCCTCATTCCATCCATAACTTTGAATACGAACAGTTAGCAGAAGAAATCGACCAATACCTGGACACCCTCATCCCAGCCACAGAATAACCAGATCCTAATTCACCATACACGTCGGTGCATAGTTTGGTGCCCTTATTATCGCTTGTCCGCCTGATCGTCCAGACGCTCTACTATTTGCTTTTCCAGCCAATCTTTAAAAACAGACCAGTCATAAGGAATTTCTTTCTTTTCTCCATAGCGCCTGACGGTAACAGTCTTGTTTTCAATTTCACGGTCACCAATTACCAGCTGGCAAGAGATTTTTTGCACCTGGGCATCGTGTATCTTTTTACCCAGACTTTCGTCTCTGTCATCTACAGAAACCCGCACTCCCAAACTCTCTAGTTCTTTTTGCATCTGCAGGCAGGTCGGCCCGTGAGCCTCGTTATTAACCGGAATCAAAACTACCTGTTGCGGAGCCAGCCACAAGGGGAAATTGCCGGCATAGTGTTCTATCAGAATGCCAATAAAACGCTCTATCGATCCATAAACTACCCGGTGAATAACAATCGGCCGGTGTTTGCCTCCGTCACTGCCCGTGTACTCGGTATCAAAGCGAACCGGCATCTGGAAATCCAGCTGGATAGTGCCACACTGCCAGGTACGGCCCAAGCTGTCTTCAATCTCAAAATCGATTTTCGGTCCGTAAAAAGCCCCATCGCCTTCGTTAATTTTATAATCCAAATCCATAGCAGTCAGAGCTTCTTTGAGATTTGATTCGGCCCGATCCCAGTCCGTCTTTTCGCCTAAATAATCATCCGGCCGGGTGGACAGTTCCACATGGTATTTAAAGCCAAATTTGCTGTAAACCTCATCAATCAGGCGCACGACACCCGTAATCTCGTCGATCAGCTGCTCGGGCAACATGAAAATATGAGCATCATCCTGAGTAAAAGCCCGCACCCGCATCAGACCGTGCAAAGCGCCCGAGAGCTCATGCCGGTGTACCCGTCCCAGCTCCGCCAGCCTCATAGGCAAATCGCGGTACGATCTCAGCCTATTGTTAAAAACCAGAAAAGCTCCGGGGCAATTCATAGGTTTAATCGCATAATCCTCATCGTCGATGCAGGTGGTGTACATATTATCCTTGTAATGGTCCCAGTGTCCCGATTCTTCCCACAATTTCCGGGAAAGAATTATCGGCGACTCCAGCTCAGCGTATTCCTCACGATCATGCAGCTTACGCCAATATTCAAGCAGAGAATTTTTCAGCACCATGCCATTGGGAAGGAAAAAGGGAAAACCCGGTCCGGCTTCATGGGTCATAAACAGCTCCATTTCCCGGCCGATTTTGCGATGGTCACGTTTTTTCGCTTGCTCCAGACGCTCCAGATATTCGGTTAACTGTTTTTTCTTGGGAAAAGATGTACCGTAGATCCGGGTAAGCATGGTATTCTTCTCGTCCCCGCGCCAATAAGCACCGGCCAGAGACGTTAATTTGAAAGCCTTAATCTGCCCGGTTGATCTTACATGCGGACCGGCACAAAGATCTGTAAACTCACCTTGCCTGTAAAAAGAAATTTCTTCATCTTCCGGCAGATCCCTGATCAACTCTACCTTGTATTTTTCGCCTTCTTTTTCATAAAAATCTATAGCTTCCTGGCGGGTCTTGGTGTAGTATTCGATCGGCAAATCTTCTTTGACAATTTTCTGCATCTCAGCTTCAATTTTCTCCAGATCCGCATCTGAAATCGGCTCGGTAAATTCAATATCGTAGTAAAAACCCTTATCGATAGCCGGCCCGATCGCAAGTTTTGCATCAGGATATAAGCGCTTGACTGCCTGAGCCAGCAAGTGAGAAGAAGTATGGTGAAAAGCTTCCTGGCCGTATTCATCATCAAAAGTCAAAATGGCAATTTCAGCATTCTCCGGCACCTTGGTGCGCAGATCAACCGCTTTTCCGTTGACTTCACCGGCCATAGTCGCCCTGGCCAGACCCGCTCCAATTTTTTCAGCCACATCATAAACCGATGACTTTTCATCAACATCAAGACGAGAACCATCTTTGAGAATAACTTCCATTTTCTTACCTTCCTGTCTATTTAACCCGGGCGCAAGCACCCCTGCCACCCAAAAATATATTCTGTGCATAGTTTCGTGCCTGGCACCAAATTATGCATGTGAATAGTTTCGTGCCTGGCACCAAATTATGCAGCGTCGAACTATGCACTGCTTTGTATCAGCATATAATAGCAGAATACTGCGGACAACTGCCAGTTTTTCGCGGTTTATCCGGCATTGTTTCTTTTAGTAAAAAACTTTTCACTTTAAGCAGGTTTTTTTCTTCATTTTCCCTTTAACCCAAATCCACGAAAATTCAAGATTTATTTTTCAATTATGCCTTAAAAAACCCGCAAACCTGTACCGCTACTCTTAAGACGATTTTTAAATTACCGGCTCTATGTGTCATAATCTACAATATGCAAAAGAATTCTACCAAACCTAAGCAGACACAAAGTCAGGGCCGGGCCAAATGGATCAGGCTTGACAATGCATCTAAGCTCTTCCCCGCCACAGCCAATTACCAGGACACCAAAGTCTTCCGGATTACAGCTGAGCTTAACGACGCAGTCGATCCCGAAATACTGCAACAAGCACTGGACGCTGTTTTGCCACGTTTCCCCAGTTTCAATGTAGTTCTGAGGCGGGGCGTGTTCTGGTATTATTTTGAACAAACTGACCAGCGCTGCATTGTACAGCCGGAAACTGAAGACCTTTACGAACCTCTTTACATCCGGGGAGAGAAAAGGCTGGCTTTCCGAGTTCTTTACTATGGCAGCCGTATTAATGCCGAAATTTTTCATGCTGTCTGTGACGGCGCAGTGGCAGTAGCTTTTCTCAGAGCACTGCTGGGCCAGTACCTGTTAATAAGTCATCCCGAAGTAATTACCGCCGAAGATATCCGGCCTTTAATCCAGCGCACGCCGGCCGGAGAAAAAATGGATGACAGCTTTAGGCGCCACTTCAAGTATGCAGGCAAACTCAAGAGCAAACAAAGCAAAAAGAAGGAAAAGGAAAAGCACGTCAGAGCCTGGAACTATAAGGGCACAAAGCTGCCCCGGAACCGAGCCAACCTGATCGAAGGAACCATGCCTATCCGAACAATCCTCGATGCTGCCAAAAGCCACCGGGCGACCCTGACAGTTTATATGGCAGCGGTCTATGCCAGGGCTCTTTGGGAGGTGCGCCGAGGTGACAAGCCTCGCCCCATCATCCTCGCCGTCCCGGTCAACCTGAGACCACTGTTTCCATCCAGAACAGAGCGCAATTTTTTCCAGGTAATGCACATCGAACTGCCTGAACCGACTACCGAAGAAGCACCGGATCTGGACTGGTGGATCAGGCAAATAGCAGACGGCTTTAAGGATTCTCTGAAACCCGAAGAACTGGCTGCAAGCTCAACTGAACTTTTAAAACTGGAATCTAACTTTTTACTGCGTATACTGCCAACAGGTCTGAAGGATCTGGGCCTTCGCATTGCCCATCGCATCAACGATCATCAGCACACAACCAGTATCTCCAATGTGGGCCGTTTTGATCTGCCGGAAAAGCTGGCAGCTTATGTGCGCAGCTGCTACGTCTCCACCTCAAGCCGTGATATTTCTCTGTTTGCCATCAGCTGTGCGGGATCTCTTTCTGTCAGTTTTACATCTGCTTACAGGGAAAGCGAACTGCAGTACCGCTTTTTCACAGCCTTGCAAAGCCAGGGTATTCCGGTCGAAATTACCAGTAACAGAAATATTATAACGGCTGAGTCCAGCAACGAAAATATTGAATCAGCGATTGTGCCTCCGGCCGAAGGCGTCAATCCAACCGCAAGCTCAATCTGCCCTCTCTGCGGCTGCGCCATCCGGGGCTACAAGGCCAGATGTCCTTTGGATAACGAACCCCTGCAGTTTCCGGCAGATGCCAGGTGTGATCAGGCCAGGGACGTTTTCCCCGCCGCAGAACAAAAAGCCAACCGCACCCTTTTGATCAAGCTGTTTGCCTTTATATCCATAGCCGCAATGGTCATAAGCTTTATTCTCGACTTTACTCTGGAACTGCCGCTTAATCTGCCATTGATGACTCTGCTGGGCATTGTCTCCACCTGGACCAGCGTAGGAGCTGTTGTTGTCAGGCGCAGGCAGTTCAGCAAGATTGTAAGCTGGCAGGTCACGATTCTGACCCTTCTGGTGCTGGCCTGGGACTGGATACTCGGCTGGCAGGGCTGGTCACTCAATTACGCCATTCCCATTATTCTGCTGGCCGCTCAGGCAACCTTGTATATTTTAGCCAGAGCCCTGCATTTGGAAAGCGGCGATTATTTGATTTATCTGCTGCTTTGCGCACTGTTGGGACTCTTGCCGCTGCTTTTCCTTGTTTTCGGCTGGGTCTCAGTGCAGCTGCCCTCCGTTATCTGTGTAGGCGTCAGCTTACTTATGATTGCAGGGGCCTTTATCTTCCAGGGTGACGTCATCAAGCATGAATTAGCCAAGCGTTTGCATATTTAAACCCGCTCAGCCGAGCCCGGCTATCCGCCTATTTTCGGGATTTTCTACGTTCACGCTCTGTCAGCAGACTTTTGCGTATTCTGATATTTAAAGGAGTTATTTCCACAAGCTCGTCATCGTTGATAAATTCAAGAGCTTCCTCCAGTGTGAAAACCCGGGGAGGCGGCAGCTTAATAGCATCGTCACTGCCCGCAGCCCGAATATTGCTGGCTTTTTTGCTTTTGGAAGCATTCACCAGCATATCCTCGTTGCGGCTGTTAAGACCCACAATCATCCCTTCGTAGACATGGACTCCCGCTTCTACAAAAAGCTCGGCACGCTCAGCTATATTCGCCAAAGCATAGGCCGTCGTGATACCTTCTTCCTGCGCGATAATAACACCATTAGTCCTTTCGGAAATCTCACCTTTATATTCTTCATAAGCAAAAAAACGACGGACCAGCGTACCCTCGCCGCTAGTCATATTCATAAAGTCGGTTCTAAAAGCCATGAGCCCCCGCGTAGGCACCGTATATACGAGCCGGGTACGGCCGTTTTTAATGCTCATGCTTTCCATCATTCCTTTGCGTTGATTGAGTTCGGAAATAACGCTGCCTGAGTATTCGTCAGCAACTTCAATGACAACTCTCTCCACCGGCTCGGTTTTTTTCCCTTGATCATTTTCTTTGAAAATAACCTCCGGCTTGGATACGGCAAGCTCATATCCTTCGCGTCTCATTTGTTCAATTAAAATCGACAGATGAAGTTCACCCCGCCCCGATACTTTATAGACTTCGGTTGAATCTGTTGCTTCAACCAATAAACCCACATTAACTTCTAATTCTTTTTCCAGGCGTTCTTTTAAATGACGGGTTGTTACATACTTGCCTTCTCTGCCGGCAAAAGGAGAGGTGTTGACACTAAAATTCATACTCATTGTCGGTTCTTCGATTTTGATCGAAGAAATTTGAACCGGATGCTCCGGATCGCAGATTGTATCTCCGATCGTAATATCTTTGATGCCTGAAACTACGCAAATATCGCCACAGACCACTGCCGTTTCTTCTACTCTTTTGAGTCCCTGATAGCTAAAAGTCTGGTTAACTTTCTCCAGTCTGCTTTTGCCATCACCATCAACAACCGCAACCGTTTCTGCGGGATGAATCGTTCCCCGGTCGATACGGCCGATGCCCAGTCGTCCGATATAATCGTCATAAGCCAGGGAAGAAATCTGAAAACGCAAAGGTTGATCTGAATAATCAGGGTATCCCCCGACTTGTTCGATAATTGTGTCAAAAAGCGGAACCAGATTTAAGCCGTCCTGGCCCGAAGGTCTTTTGTTTATTTTTTTACCGGCTGTTTCAATATTGATATTGGCTATTTCTTCCGGATCCTGCACTACGATTCCCTGCCTGGCGACACCGTATAAAACTTTGAAATCCAATTGCTCATCTGTCGCCTCAAGATCCATGAAAAGCTCATAAACCTCGTCTACAACCTCATCTATGCGGGCATCCTTTTTATCAATCTTATTAATGAGCAAGATCGGTACTAAACCCTGCTCCAAAGATTTTTCCAGAACAAAACGCGTTTGCGGCATCGGTCCTTCGGAAGAATCCACCAAAAGAATAACCGTATCCACGGTTTTTATAATGCGCTCTACCTCTGAAGAAAAGTCAGCATGGCCCGGCGTGTCTACTATATTTATCTTGTATCCGTTATGCATGACCGAACAGTTTTTGGAGTAAATGGTAATCCCCCGTTCTTTCTCCAGATCATCGGAATCCATAATGCGATCGGTCATGGCTTCGTTGTCCCGAAAAATTCCGCTTTGGGCCAAAAAGGCGTCAACCAGGGTAGATTTTCCGGCATCTACGTGTGCAATAACCGCAATATTTATTATCTTATTTCTTTTAGTGATGCTCATAAAATTGTTTTCAGCAGCTCCTTTTTCCTTTTATTCTACAGAAGAATAAAATACACTTTCTTCACTTTCTTCACGATCTCTGACCTTGCCAAACGGCTGTACATAAACGGTAAACTCATTTTCTCCGTCCAGATGCAGTATGCGGTCACAGACGCTTTGAGAAAAAGCACCAATACCACAGGTCCCTATTTCAAGTGCTTCTGCAGCCAAATAAAGATTTTCACCCACATGACCTAAATCAATCAAGGCAATCCGGTGAGAATAGATGGAGTATCTCCACTCAAAACGATAAGGCACCGCCGTAAAATAAAAAATAGCTGCAGCCCGGGTAGCCCACTTTTGTCCTTCCACACTTTGCAGACGTTCAGCCTCAGTTTGTGTCCCGATAAATTCAAGGGCATGATTTCCGGCAAGATAGTGATAGATTCCCGGTTCCAGACCATCCACACGCTGTACGTCCACATAACATTCAAAGCCATGCCTGGCTCCCCCGCTGGGAACCGTGCGCAAAGTAGCATATTTTGTACCGCGTCTGCCCTTGATTCCCTGAGCACTCCAGAGAAGGAAAGACAGTTCCGGCAGGGAAAGCTCCCCGTCTGAATAAACGCGCCTTGACTTTCGGTTCTGCAAAAGTTCAAAAAGATTCTCATTTAATTCGAGTTCTGCAAAATTTAGCGGCAGCACGATTACTTCACCTTCATTTTTTGCTTGATGGTAAAGCGCCGGCTGAGGTAGCTTTTGATCCTGGTCAGAAGCTATAGTTTCGCTCCAGACCGGACTTTTCATAAAATTTCTTCCCTGCTCAGTTAAATCTTTAATTTGTTTATTATCCATTATCGCTATTATCTTTCTAGTAATTTTTACTCCGGTGTTGTAAAAACCGGCAATCAGGCTGAACATATATTAGCACAGGCCAACACAGGCAGATACAAGCAGTTAGTGCCCCATCGCTGCATTTTATCGCAGCTTGTGATATTGTAAAAAAAATCAGATCCGGAAAAACTTCCGGTCAGGTCTGTATAATTACATTCCATACATCAACGAGGTAAACCTATGAACAGAGAATACGACGCCATTGTAGTTGGAGCAGGAATGGCCGGATTAACCAGTGCGGCCTATTTGAGCCGGCAGGGTCTTAAGACTTTACTTTGCGAAAAAAAGAGCCGTTGACACTGATGCATTATGTTATTAACTTTTCGACCGCATTACTGGGCCTGGCCGTGACAGGCATACTTTTTTACCGCTTTCCCAGATTGCCCGAAATCAGAGAACAGGAAAATAATTATCCTCTTGTTTCTGTAATT
>CAZVVR010000013.1:0-16711 GCA_964630605.1 uncultured Mageeibacillus sp.
GGCGAATTGGTTCCTGATGAACTGATTTTGTCCCTCGTTGACAAAAAATTGGGCGAGGTGGATGGGTTTATTCTGGATGGATTTCCACGCAACATCGCACAGGCAAAATCGTTACAAGATATTCTGGAGAAGAATGAGATCAGTTTGACCAAAGTGATTTATCTGGACGTACCTGAAGAAGAACTTATTCGCCGGATAACAAATCGTGTGGTGTGTCCGAACTGTGGAGCTACCTATAATCTCAAAACGATGCCACCTAAAGTTGATGGCATCTGTGATATATGTGGCAGTAAGCTTATTCAGCGCAAAGATGATACTGAAGAAGTTTTCAGAACCCGTTTGCAGGCATACAATAAGCAGACCGCACCATTGTTGGATTATTACGAGAAACAAGGCCTACTTTATCGTTACCAGAATTACGGACCACAAACAGAGGAACGTACCGAAGAATTCCTCGCTTTGTTAACAAAGGAATAAACCTAATGATCAGGCTCAAGTCCCCGGAAGAAATTGATAGAATGCGTCGCGCCGGAGCGGTAGTAGCGGCAGTTTTTGAAAGAATTGCCCCTTTGATGCAAGCAGGTGTGTCTACTTATGATATCAATCGCGTTGCACACGAAGAAATAAGTAGCCACGGCGCCATTCCTTCATTTTTGAATTATCCCGGAGAGTTTTCGCCTTTTCCCGCAGCCACTTGTATATCTATTGATTCTGAAGTGGTGCACGGTATACCATCAAAAGATCGAATTCTTGAAGATGGTATGATTGTCTCAGTTGATGTCGGTGCGCTTTTAGATGATATGCATGGGGATGCAGCACGCACTTTTCTTGTGGGTGAAGTAGACCCTGACATTCGTAAGTTAGTTGAAGAAACCGAAAATTCTTTTTGGAAGGGTTTTGAACAGGCAACAGCAGGTAACAGGATCGGTGATATCTCGCATGCTGTTGAGGCTCATGTTAAGCCTTTTGGCTATGGCGTGATAGAGGTTCTTACCGGCCATGGAATTGGTTACGATCTGCACGAAGATCCCAGTGTCCCAAATTTCGGCAGAAAAGGTCGCGGTGTCCGGTTGTCAGAAGGAATGACTCTAGCGCTGGAACCGATGATTACCCTGGGTTCTTCGAAGGTTCAGCTAGAGCAGGATGGCTGGACTTTTGTTACACGGGACGGCAAGCCTGCTTCACATTATGAAAATACTTTTGCCATTACTAAGCAAGGACCTGTTATTCTTACTTGCCTGTAATAGCCGGACCGGTATTGTTATGGAACAGTCACGCTGCCCGGAGCAGCAGAAGAAAATCAAAGCCGGTGTCGCGGTAAAGGCGATTCAGGGACATGATTTAGGACGTTTGTATCTCGTGATAAAGCGGGAACAAGATCAGGTAATGCTAAGTGACGGAGCTTATCGCCCCATCACTAAGCCCAAGCCAAAGAATCTGAAACATATTGTTTACATAACCCAGCTGATTGAAGCTGATCAGTTGACAGCAGACTTAGAAAGATTAAGCTGCGAACGGGAAAAAGACATATATATCAGGCGGTTGCTAAAGCAAGTAGTTTGAAACGAACAGCAGATTGAATTTTACTCTACTCAGAAAGGATAATGATGGCTAAAGAAGAAGCTATTGAAGTTAAAGGCGTAGTTACAGAAACAATGCCCAATGCCGTTTTCCGTGTTGAATTGGAAAACGGACATGAAGTGATAGCGCACATATCCGGGA
Source organism: uncultured Mageeibacillus sp. (assembly GCA_964630605.1). GTDB lineage: Bacteria > Bacillota > Clostridia > Saccharofermentanales > DTU023 > DTU032. The sequence goes on from CAZVVR010000013.1 coordinate 1,723, forward strand.
AGCTGAGAAAGAATTACATCAAAATTCTTACCGGCGATAACGTAACAGTGGAATTATCCCCTTACGATCTCACCCGCGGGCGCATCATTTGGCGTTCTAAATAAAAAACACGTTATTACCGCATTGCTCGCTAATCTTGTTATTATCGAGCTAATGTGATAGAATTTTTCGGTGTGCCGTTTGACGGTGCGCGAAAGGAGAACACAATGAAAGTAAGACCTTCAGTAAAACCAATATGCGAAAAATGCCGTATCGTAAAAAGACGTGGCCGTGTAATGGTGATTTGTTCAGATCCTAAACATAAACAACGACAGGGTTAATTCCTGTTTATATTAACAGAGTATATAAAATTTTGAGACGACACGACAACGGATGCGGCTGCGACAATAATTGTCGAAATCCAAATTCGTGTTTGAGCGATAAAACATTCGAAAATATGGAGGTATCGGATGGCACGTATTGCCGGGGTAGATTTACCCAATGAAAAACGCGTAGAGATTGGCCTGACAGCTATTTTTGGAATTGGCAGGACAAGATCAAATGAGATTCTCGCCAAAGCAGAAGTAGATCCTGACACAAGAGTCAAAGATTTAACTGATAGTGAGATCACCCGCATCAGAGAAACAATAGATAATGATTACGAGGTTGAGGGCGATTTACGCCGCAGCACCGCGATGAATATTAAACGTTTGACAGAAATTGGTTCCTATAGAGGACGCCGTCATCGTTTGAATTTGCCGGTACGCGGTCAACGCACCAAGACTAACGCACGTACCCGTAAGGGAAGTAAGCGCAGAATGGCTAAAAAAAGATAAGGAGGACGATTTAAATGGCTAAAGCAAGAAGATCAACAGCAAGAACCAGACGCCGTGACCGTAAAAACGTTCAACATGGCGCAGCACATATACATTCGTCCTTCAATAATACTGTTGTGACGATTACAGATTTGCAGGGCAATGCTATTTCCTGGTCCAGCGCAGGTGCGCAAGGCATGAAAGGCTCACGAAAAGGCACACCCTTCGCTGCTCAACTGGCCGGTGAGGCTGCCGCCCGCAAAGCCGTGGAACACGGTATGCAAGATGTAGATGTATATGTCCGCGGTCCGGGTTCCGGACGTGAGTCCGCTATCAGGGCACTGGCAACCGGCGGTTTGAATATAACTATGATCAAAGATGTTACACCTATTCCGCATAACGGCTGCAGACCGCCCAAAAGAAGAAGAGGCTAGGAGGGGATAATTATGGCAAGAGATAGATCACCAATTTTGAAACGCTGTCGTAAACTTGAGCTTGCGCCCCAAACAATGGGCATAAATAAAAAATCTAAGCGCAATCCCCGTAGATCTCGCCGCAAAGAGAGCGAGTACGGGAGACAGCTGAAAGCTAAGCAAAAGGCGAAATTCGTCTATGGCGTAATGGAAAAACAATTCCGTAATACCTTTAACCGGGCAACAAAAATGCCTGGCAAAAGCGGTGAAAACCTGATGCAGTTACTTGAACTCAGATTAGACAATGTAGTTTACCGTTTAGGTTTCGCCAGTACACGTGCTCACGCCCGCCAACTTGTGAATCACGGTCATTTTGATTTAAATGGCAAACGTGCCAGTATTCCTTCAATGACTGTTTCACCCGGAGATGAAATTTCCGTGCGTGAAAATTCCCGTTCAATTCAACCGTTCCAGGAGTTGCCCAACGTGATAGTACCGGAGTGGCTGAGTGCTGATCCTGATAATCTTAAAGGCAGTGTTATGCGAGTACCAGAGCGTGATGAAATTGATGTTGATGTAGAAGAAACCTTGATTGTTGAGCTCTACTCGAAATAATTAATATGATTACAGGAGGCTTTTCCATGATCGAAGCAAAAAATACAATTATCGAATATAAAAAGCATTCGGAAGATGGTTCCTACGGCCTCTTTGTTGCTGAACCGCTGGAACGCGGTTACGGCACTACCCTGGGAAACGCCTTGAGACGCGTACTTTTATCTTCACTTCCTGGTTCAGCAGTTACTGCTATCCGTATTGAAAATGTTTATCAGGAATTTTCCACAGTACCAGGTGTAATTGAGGACGTCACAGAGATTATTCTCAATGTAAAAGAGATCCGCGCCAGAATGCGGGTTGAAGGACCGAAGACTGTTTACATCAGCACTGAAGAAGGTTTTTCAGGTGCGGTGACCGCCGGTGATATAATCCGTGATGATGAAGTTGAAATAGTCAATCCGGACCTGGTTATCGCAAATTTGAATGGCGAAGGTCGTCTGTTTATGGAGCTGACCTTTAATAACGGATTGGGATACAGAAGTGCAGAAGACAATAAAATTGAAAATGCGCCTATAGGTGTAATTCCTGTTGATTCGATTTTCACCCCGGTTAATAAAGTTAAATACTCAGTTACAGATACCCGTGTGGGTCAGGTAACCGACTATGATAAATTAACAATTGAGGTGTGGACAGACGGCTCAATCAAAGCTAATGAAGCTTTGTCCGAGGCTTCCGGAATTCTGATTGAACATCTGAATTTATTCTCTTCTATTTCTGATGCAGAAATAGTAGAGGAGGACGAGGAAGAAGATGCAGAAGTTGCAGTCGATGATAACACCGAAGAAGATTACATGATTCCGATTGAGGATCTGAATTTTTCCGTGCGTACATATAATTGTCTTAAGCGAGCCAATATGAATACAGTGGCTGATATGATGGCCCGAAGCAGAGAGGACATGATGAAAGTCCGCAATTTGGGCAAAAAGTCTATGGAAGAAGTAGATGAGAAACTGGCTAGTATTGGTCTGGAGCTAAAATAAGACACAATTAAAATTAAGACAAACAGGAGGGTATGAATATGCCTGGATATAGAAAACTTAGCCGCACTTCCAGCCAGCGTAAGGCACTCTTGCGAGGACTGGTGACATCACTGATTGTGAATGGCCAGGTTAAGACAACAGAAGCTAAAGCCAAAGAAGTTAGAAAATTAGCTGAAAAAGCAATTACATTGGCAGTCAAAGAATATACTAATTTTTCAACAAAAAAAGTTACGGTGTCTGCTGCTAAATTGGACGGTAAGGGTCGCAAAGTTTTGCAGACTGCTACTTCCAAAAATGACCGTGTCTATGATGTAGTTGAGCGTGAAATGGGAAGCAAAGAAGTCGAAATTGATCAGCCCTCGCGCCTGGCAGCTCGCAGAAAACTGCTTACTATGTTGGAAGACACATATAACAGCGACGGAGATCGTATCAAGACAGTAAACTACCTGTTCAGCAATGTTGCACCACGTTATGACGGAGTGCAGGGTGGTTTTACTCGAATGATAAAACTTGGACCTAGGCGCGGAGATGCCGCTCCGATGGTTTTGCTGGAACTTGTATAAATTATTCAAAGAGGCTGCGTGATCACGCGGCCTCTTTTAAGAAAGCATTAGACGATGGACCCGATCTTAGAATTTGATCGCGTTTCTTTTTACTATGATACGGACGCAGACAGTCAACCGACAGTCAATGACGTATCATTTTCTCTGCCGCGCGGCCAACATTTAGCGATTCTTGGAGCCAATGGTTCCGGCAAGTCAACTATGGCGCGACTGATGAATGGCTTGCTTTTACCTGATGCAGGAACAGTTACTGTTGCCGGCATGGACACAACGGATGAAGACTTGATTTATGAAATCCGTCGTCAGTGCGGTATGGTATTTCAAAACCCCGATAATCAGATAATAGAATCTACTGTGGCTTTAGATGTAGCTTTCGGGCCGTCTAATTTAGGCTTAGGGCTGGAGGAAATCGAAAAACGCGTTGACGATGCTCTGAAATATACCGGTCTGGCTGATCTGCGTGACCGGGCTCCCCACGAACTTTCCGGAGGACAAAAACAAAAGCTGGCAATCGCAGGAGTTTTAGCCATGCAGCCATCCTGTATTGTCCTAGACGAAGCTACTTCAATGCTTGACCCGGTTTCGCGTGAAGAATTAATGCAGTTGATTGTCAAACTGCGGGATCAGGAAGGACTCTCTATTGTGCAGATAACTCATTATATGGAGGAAGCTCTGCAGGCTGATTATGTTTTGCTTTTGTCGGAGGGAAGTATTGTCAGAGGAGGGACTCCTTCAGAAATTTTCAGTCGGCCCCGAGAGTTAAGAGAGCTCAAATTAGATGTTCCTCCTTTTATAGAGATAACGCAAAATATTGAGAGAATAGCTGGTGAGGCGGTTGAACCTGCTGCCATAATTGATTTAGAAAAAGCAGCTGTTCATATCATGAATATTTTACAAAAAGCCAAGTCTGATGATTTACTCAAAGAGCAGCTGCGCGATGAGCAAATTCGGTTGACAAACAGGCTCAGATCCAGCCGGAAACAGCATCAAAATTCGGATGAGATAGTCGTGGAAATCAATAATCTATCTTATACCTATGATGGCAATCCTTTGCAGAAGGTAACAGCTCTGCATGATTTAACGATGAACATCAAGCGGGGAGAGATTTTGGGGGTTGCAGGTGCTACCGGTTCAGGTAAGTCTACTTTTGCCCAGCATCTTAACGGTCTGATCCGACCTAAGAAAAAAGGTGTTGTACTGGTTGTTTCAGAGGATCTTTTTGAGAAGAAAAATGTCCGGCAAATCAGACGCTCAGTGGGGTTGTTGTTTCAATATCCGGAAGATCAGCTGTTTGAAGAAACAGTAGCACTCGATATTGCCTTTGGTCCCAAAGAAATGAAATTCTCTCCTGACGAAATTGTGTTCAACGTCGAACAAGCTGCAGAAATTACAGGTGTCTCACATCTGTTGGACCGCTCGCCCTTTGAGCTTTCAGGCGGAGAAAAGCGGCGTGTGGCTATTGCCGGTGTTCTGGCACTTAATCCCGAGATAATTATACTGGACGAACCAAGCGCCGGGCTTGATCCGGAAGGCCGTGAGGGAATCCTCAGAGATTTGACAGAACTGTCAGACCGGGGAAAAACTATTGTTTTGATTTCACACGACATGGAATCTGTAGCACGCACAGCAGATCGCCTCATGATTATAAACCAAGGCAAACTGGTAGCTATTGATACACCAAAAAATATATTTTCCAGCGGGGAACTGTTGGCGGAAGCAGATTTGTGTATGCCGACAACAATCAAATTTCTTAATATTTTAAAAAATTATTTGCCTGATCTACAAACAAATGTTTTTTCGGCAGAACAAGCTCTTCACGCCATTTTAACAGCTTACTTGCAAATATCAGCGACGGAGGAAAAAAATGTCTAGTTTTTCTCTGCTCGGAAGAACTTTTGCTGCGGATTCTTTGCTCCATAATTTGAATAGCAGTATTAAATTAGTAGCTGCTATCGCTTTAATGGTGATTGTCTTAATGTCGCAGCATCCCTTGATTTTGTTGATTATGACGGTTTTGACTTTAGGTTTGATAAAATTATCTAAGTTGCCTTTCAGTCTGGTTATAAAAAGTGTCAGACCTATTATTTTCATCATTATTTTTGCGTTTCTCATCCACGTGCTGAGCGGACAGGGCGACGCCATTGTTTCTTTCTGGGTTTTCAATATCAGCCTGGAAGGTCTTGTCACGGGCTTTCTGACTGCTCTGCGCATAACGCTATTGATCATAAATACGTCACTTTTCCTGACTCTTACTACCCCGCCAACCTCTTTAGCTGACGGTATAGAACAACTCCTAACCCCGCTCAGGCATTTGCGTTTTCCTGTACATGAATTTGCCATGATGATGTCCATTGCATTGCGTTTTGTTCCAACCTTACTGGAAGAAGCCAACAAGCTGATGAAAGCACAATCTTCTCGCGGAGCTTCTTACGATACAGGTAATTTTATAAAAAAATTACGGGGCATGGTCAGTATTTTGCTTCCTCTTTTTATTTCAAGCTTTCGCCGGGCAGAAGATCTGGCCACAGCAATGGAAGCGCGCTGCTATCACGGCGAAGCAAACAGAACGCGTAGATCCGGCGAGCGTCTGACTTGGCGCGAATATTCGCTTTTAGCATTTTTGGTCGTCTTGCTAGTCCTTGTGAGTGTGGTACAGCCGCTTCTGCCACATTTGAGCTGGTTATCTTTATGACAGATGTGCAGAAAGATAAAAAACAGATTGCTATCTCCTGTGAATATCTGGGAGTTGATTTTCACGGCTGGCAGCGGCAGGAGAATGCACATACTGTGCAGGCAGAGTTGGAAGATGCCTGGTTTGATCTTAGCGCTGAGCGTATCATTCTCAACGGCTGCAGCCGAACGGATGCAGGTGTATCTGCCCGCCGTCATATCTCTTCTTTTTTCACAGCCAGCAGTATCCCCGCAGAGCGTATCGCTTTGGCTTGGAATACTAAACTTGCGCCGGGAGTAGCTGTTAGAAAAGCAAAACAGGTTCCGGCTGATTTTGATCCGCGTTTCGATGCTTTAGGAAAAGAGTACAGTTACGCATTTTATTTGCGCAACACTCGGCCGGTAATTGATCGCTTTCAATCTCATCATGTTCCACAACAACTTGATATAGAAGCAATGCGCAAGGCGAGCAAAGCATTCTTGGGCGAACATGATTTTTCCGCTTTGATGGACCAGGGGAGTTCTTCGACAAGAACTTGCCGCGGAATTTATGCTGTCGGTTTGGAAAAAGCTGGTCCTTTTCTTTACCTGCATGTGATCGGTGACGGATTTCTTTACCATATGGTGAGGATTTTGGCCGGAACGCTTCTTTATGTGGGTTTGGGGAAAATAGCAGCCGGCGATGTTTCTCAGCTACTTCAGGCTGCCGATCGCAGAGCAATGGGGCCAACGCTGTCCGCTCAGGGATTAACTCTGGAACGAGTATTTTATAAGGATGAATTATTTGGATCGGATTGCTGGCCTTATCGCGACTGGCAGTCAGAGTGCTCAAATAAAGGTTAGTTTCGGCTGCTGCTTCAGCTTGCAAATGAACAAGACTGATAGTAAAGTCGAATTAACAAACCTATAAAACCGGAGCAATGCCTGGGAAGAGGGGACTGATGGAATTGAAATGGACCAATCGTCATAATGTGACGATGTTGACAGACTTTTACGAATTCACTATGGCAAACGGTTATCTTAAAGCCGGTATGCAAGATATGGAAGCCGTGTTCGACATGTTTTTCCGTACGGTACCCGAAAATGGCGGTTTCGCCATTATGGCCGGCTTAGAGCAGCTGGTTGATCACTTGCTGGCTCTGAAGTTTGACGACGATGATCTTGAGTATCTCAAAAGTCTTAATGTTTTTAATCAGGAATTTTTAGATTATTTACGTAATTTCAAATTTTGCTGTGATGTCTGGGCTGTAAACGAAGGCCTGCCGATTTTCCCGGGTGAACCCATTCTTAAAGTAAAAGGCCCCATAATGCAAGCCCAGTTGATTGAAACCATGATCTTGCTGGTACTGAACCACCAAAGCCTGATAGCAACGAAGGCTTCACGCATTGTGCGTGCAGCCGGTGATAGAATTGTTATGGAGTTTGGAGCTCGGCGGGCTCAGGGCATTGATGCTGCTGTTCTGGGAGCACGAGCTGCCTACATTGGTGGAGTTACCGGAACATCATGTACAATCGCAGGGGAGTATTTTGATATCCCGGTGATGGGCACCATGGCACACAGCTGGGTACAGGCTTTTCCCACAGAATATGAATCGTTTGTAGCTTATGCTAACGCTTTTCCCGGAGACGTATATCTCTTGGTCGATACCTATAATACTTTGCGAAATGGTGTGCCGAATGCTATCCGCGTAGCTAAAGAGGTTTTAGAACCCATGGGTAAGCGTCTCAAAGGAATCAGAATTGATTCCGGTGATTTGACTTACCTGAGCATAAATGCCCGCAAGATGCTGGATGATGCAGGGTTGCACGACTGCGGTATTACGGTTAGCAACTCTGTTGATGAATATCTTATTCGTGAACTTTTGCATCAGGGAGCTAAAATTGATAGTTTTGGTGTTGGTGAGCGTTTAATTACTTCTCGTTCCGATCCTGTCTTTGGAGGTGTCTATAAACTGGCTGCCGTTGAAGAAAATGGTCAAATGAAGGCGAAAATGAAATTTTCTGATAATCCGGATAAGGTCACAAACCCGGGCAACAAGCAAGTCTACCGTCTCTACGACCGCTCCAGCGGCAAAGCTGAAGCAGATCTGATCACTTTGGTGGATGAAGTTATAGATGACAGCAAGCCTTTGACAATTTTTGATCCGTATCACACCTGGAAAAGAAAAACTTTACCCGATTTCCGTGCCGAGCCTTTGCTGAAGCCGGTATTTGTACGGGGCAAATCAGTGTATAAAAAACAAAAAGTACAAGAAATCCGTGATTATTGTCAAAAAGAGCAAAATACCTTGTGGGATACAGTCAAACGCTTTGAAAAACCACAAACCTATTATGTGGATTTGTCAGAGAACCTGTGGAACCTGAAGGACAATTATTTGCGTCTTAACAACCCTGTATGACAGTCAGTCCGGATCAATTCTCCGGTTTGCTTTTGAATTCCGCAAAGACAGGAGCCCAACTTTATGTGTGACACCATGATTGCACTTGGAAACTCAACGTTAGATGGTAGAGTTATTTTTGCCAAAAACAGTGACCGTGCTCCTAATGAGAGGCTCCTGACAGAAAGGATTTCCCGCAAGCAACACGCACCGGGAAGCAAAGTAAGTTGTACTTATATCACAATTCCCCAAGTCTCAGAAACATATGAAGTTCTTTTGTTCCGGCCACATTGGATGTGGGGCGCTGAGATGGGTTGCAATGAATATGGTTTAGTAATTGGCAATGAAGCCGTTTTCACGCGTGTAAAGGCAGGTCGTGATTCTCTGATTGGCATGGATTTACTGCGTCTTGCACTGGAAAGAAACCGGAATGCTGATGAGGCCCTGAATTGCATAATCAGATTGCTCAAAACACATGGCCAGGGTGGCAACTGCGGCTATGATAAGAGTTTTCATTATGATAATTCCTTTTTAATTGCTGATCGTTGTTCTGCCTGGGTTCTGGAAACAGCGGGACAGTATTGGGCGGCCAAAAAGGTGCGCGATGTTTATGCTATATCAAACCGGCTTACAATCGGGCGTGATTATGACCTGGCTCATCCTGACCTTGTACATCACGCACTGGATAAGGGTTGGTGTCGCAGTGAAGACGATTTTCATTTTGCCCGCTGTTATACAAATCAGTTGGTCACGCGTTTCAGCGGTGCTGCAAAACGAGAACACTGTTCTCAAACCAAGCTTGAACAATGTAAAGGTAAGATAACTGTTGAGACCATGATGGATATTTTGCGCTGCCACACAGCCGGTTTTGAAGAAAAACCCTACCAGGTATCTTCGGTTTCCAGCGTTTGTATGCATGCCGGCGGGCTGTTTGGGGATCAGACAACGGGAAGCCTGATTGCAAAGCTTGCTTTGCCTGCAGCAGAACAAAAAGCGACAGCGGCTCGTGATATCTGCTGGATCACTGGTGGTTCAGCTCCTTGTTTGGGCTTATTCAAGCCCTGGTGGATGATAGCACAAGACCAATTAAGCTTTTCGGAATCAGAAACAAAAGCTGCGATAAGGTATTGGGAACAGCAGGAAGCAGTTTATCGGGCAGTTTTGGAGCAACGTATCGACTGGCAAGTTTACCGGGCAGGGCGAGATCTGATTGAAAAGGATTTGCTTGCTGAGACAGAGAAAACAGACACCGATACTCCGGACAAGTATTTGTCTGAAATCCAGGCCAGGGCGTTACAGCTGGAACAGGAACTTCGCAATAAAGCTCTGACAAAAGCCAGCCGGAAGCAAGGAAAAATTCAAGGTAATCCCTATTTTAGATATTTTTGGAAAAAAGCTAACAAAAAGCTGAAACGCGGAGTTTCCGGAGTGTAAACAGGTAACAGACTCATCTATAAAATATTAAAATAAAAATTCTGATTTACCGATTTAAGAAGACTGTAGAGACCAGTTGTTGAACGCCTTTTTAAATTCTTCTATGCCATTTTCAATCGTCTTTAAAGCCACACAATATGAAATACGCATATAGCCTTTGCAGCCGAAACTGTCCGATGGGACTGCCAGAACATTATATTCGTCGCGCAGAAAATCTGAGAAAGCCGGGGCATCTCCGCCGGGAACTTTCGTAAAAAGGTAAAAGGCACCTTCAGGTAAAAGTACCTCATAGCCTATTTTACGTAAACCGTTATAAAGCAATTGCCTGTTTTTATCATAAGTATTTGTATCTGTTTTTACATCAACTGTCAGACCCACCATGTGTTGTAAAAGACTGGGAGCACAGACATAGCCCATACCGCGCAAAGCACCGCCGATTGCATCAAAAACTGATTCGTGCCCTTCGAAACCCGGCGGAACCAGTGCATAGCCGATGCGGTCCCCTGGAATGGAAAGTGACTTGCTGAAGGAGTAAGTCATAATAGTGTATTCGTAAATAGCAGGAATATGGGGGGCGGATTTGTTGTCATAAATCAGCTCGCGATAAGGCTCATCAGAAACAATAAAGATAGGCCTCTTAAACTCTTCTGATTTACGTTTAAGTAAAGCGGCCAAATTTTTTAATTCCTCTTCGCTGTATAGTTTTCCACTGGGGTTGTTGGGAGAATTAATAATAACAGCACGGGTGTAACGATTGATTTTCTGTTCAATTTTTTGCGGATCAATACCAAATTCAGGCGGACAGGCTTCAACAACCGCAAGTTTGCCGCCTTGTCCCTCTATAAAAGGTTTGTACTCAGGAAAATAGGGGGCCAGAACAATAAATTCGTTGTGATTGCCTTTTTCTACTAAAGCACGGAAAGTTCCCGACAAAGCGGAGGCTGCGCCACAGGTCATAAAGATGTTGTGCCCCGTGTACTCTGTCTGATAGCGTCTGTTAAGAGATTCAGCTATGGTTTGGCGAACTTCCATATCACCCGCACTACTGGTATAACCATGTAGTTTTGTCTGATTTCTTTCCCGCAGTAGTTTTAGTAGAGTTTCCTGAACCTGGGGCGGAGGAGGAATGCTGGGATTTCCAATACTGAAATCAAAAATATTTTCTGTTCCGATTTCTTTAGCTTTAGTTTGACCGTAATCAAATAATTCACGGATAACAGAACGCTGTTGGCCATAATGCAGGGCTTCTTCATTTAGAACAAACGGCAGGTCAGAGCACATTTCATTTCTCCTTATAGCCGGCCATTTCCCGGCCACGTTTAAAAGCCTGATGGTTCAGTTCAATAAATCGTTCAGGAACATTCTGGCTGAGAGCAGTATCCCAATCCAGGTAGTCCAGTTGCAAAACCTCAGCCATGGCTCCCAATAGAATTACGTTCATAACACGAGAGTTGCCAAGCTCGGTAGCCACTTCTGCAGCATTAAACGATATAACTTTGAATTGTTCTTTTAAAGCTTCCAGGCAGTTATCGGGGTATACAGCTTTGCCTGAGGCCACCGGAGGCGGTATGACAGCGTAATCATTAACGATAAGCAAAGCGTCTTTTTTTAAAAAGGGCACTCCGCGCACGGCTTCCATTCGTTCAAAAGCAAGAAGAATATCGGCTTGACCCATGCCTATTACGGGCGAATAAACCTTTTCTCCATAACGTATTTGAGTGGAAACACTACCGCCGCGCTGGGCCATTCCGTGAATTTCACTCATTTTTACATCATAGCCCGCTGCTACCAAAACGGAAGTAAGAATGTTGCTGACTAATATCGTTCCCTGACCCCCGACCCCGATCAGCACTATATTTGTGACAGATTTGCTCATTAAACAGCCTTTCCATATTTTTTACGAAAATTTCACTCAGCTATACTTATTGCGTTGAAATTGCATACTTGCATGCAGACGGTACAACCTGTGCAAAGAGTGGGATCAATGTGGGCTTTGCCTTCAACAAAATAAACAGCAGAACAGCCCACGCGGAGGCATCGTTTGCAGCTGGTGCATAAATCACGATCCACAACGCAGAGCTTGAAATCATGTTCTGTGTTTTTCAGCAGAACGCACGGGCGCCTGACAATCAGAGCACACGTTTCTTCAGAATTCACAGCTTCATCAACTGCTTCTTTAATCGTACGCCGATCATCGAGATCTACACTAATTATCTTTTTATATCCAATCGCTTCGAAAATTGCCTTAATTGATATTTTTTCTGCTATTTCACCTGAAAGAGTTCTGCCTGTACCCGGGTTATCCTGCTGGCCTGTCATGCTGGTGGTGCTGTTATCTAATACCACTGGTATAACACGGCCTTTATTATAGATAATTTCAATAGCTCCGGTGATTCCGCTGTGGAAAAAAGTGGAGTCACCGACCACACCAAAAACGATTTTGTCTTCCCCTTTGGCTGCAAAAGCTTTAGCCATGCCCATAGCGGCAGAAAACCCTGCTCCCATACAAATAACAGAGTCAATAGCCGCGAGGGGAGGTGAGCCTCCCAGGGTATAGCAGCCGATATCACCGGCAATAACAGCTTTTTTTCTTTTACCCACTGTGTAGAAAAAACCACGGTGCGGGCAGCCGGGGCACAGTGAGGGTGGGCGGGCCACCATATCTACATTCAGCTTGACTGGCTCTTGTTTTTTCCCCGCAAGACTTTCGCGTACGATTGTAGGATTGAACTCAAACATATTGGGGAAAATAGCTTTACCTTTGACTTCTATTCCCAAGGCTTTAATTTGGTCTTCCAGAAACGGATCTAATTCTTCCAGCACATAGATTTTATCTACCTGTTTCGCAAAATTCAGGATCAGCTTTTCGGGCAATGGATAGGTGAAACCCAAGCTGAGAAAAGAATAATCGGCAGGGAAGACCTCACGGGCAATTTGAACAGAGATGCCGGAGGCAATAACACCAAATTCACCGGTGTTGATTTCCATTCGGTTGAACTTTGTTGTATTGCTATATTCGGAGACAGCAGCCAATCTTTGTTCAAGCGAAATCCTGTGGATCCTGGCATTGTTAGGAGAGCTAATATATTTGACCGGATTTTTCTGATAAGGTACGGTTTTAATTTCCGCAGGATAACCCAATTCGACTAAACTCCTGGAATGGCAAATTCTGGTAGTCATCCGGAAAAGAACAGGTATATCGAAGCGCTCAGAGACCTTATACGCCTCTTGAATCATGTCGAGACATTCCTGGCTGTCGGACGGCTCAAACATCGGCATTTTGGCAGCACGCGCGTAATGACGGTTATCCTGTTCGTTCTGAGATGAGTGCATGCTGGGGTCGTCAGCAGAAATAATGACAAATCCGGCTCCGACGCCGTCATAAACCGCATTAAACAACGGATCGGCAGCGACATTAAGTCCTACATGCTTCATTATGGCAGCGGAACGCACACCCGCTATACAAGCTCCATACGCCACTTCTGTGGCTACTTTTTCATTAGGTGCCCACTCTGTATAAACTTCTTCAAATGAGCTCAGATGTTCAATGATTTCCGTGCTTGGAGTTCCCGGATAAGCGCTGGCTATTTTCACTCCGGACTCATAAAGACCACGGGCCACTGCTTGATTCCCGGTCATTAACCGTTTCACATGGGTACCTCGCTTTTCCTGAAAAAATATATGGAATATAACCCCTCTGATCAAGCTTAACAAAAGTATTCAGCGTATACAATTACACCCCGAAGACAATAAGAAACAATAAAAATTACTGTGAAAACTAATGTAGGATCCTACTTGTCAGAAGCAGAATTGCCATCCGGTAGATCACTGTTTTTGTCCGGAACCGGCTCTTTGCTGCTTACCTGATAAGCTCGTTGTATTGTGATAATAAGTGTAAAATCCGGATAAGATTTTTTGAAAATTTCCCGGTAATGCTCACGGATCTTGGTATCGCTGTGGTTGTCAGTATCCGGAAGTAAGAGATCAAAGGAAAGAATGTGTTCATCAGAGGTTTTGAATTGCTGCATATTGCTCACCTTTGCTTTGGGATCAATACCGCTGGCAGTCTCCTGAAGCAGTTGAGACAATTCTTGGTTAAGCGGATCTTTTAAAGAAGTTGGGTCTCCGTGCAAAACTATTTCCAAACCGAATTCCTCGAAAAATCTACGTTCAATATGATCAAGTAAAAGATGTGCTGACACAAAACTCATTTTACTGTCAATTTCCACATGGGCCGAGGCATGCATATTACCCGGACCATAGTCGTGCAGCAAAAGATCGTGTACACCTAGGATTTTTGAGTCTGTTTTCAATATTTCATTAATAATATATTGTTTTAACTCGCTTGAAGGAGGGGAACCCATAAGCCGGTTGATCATTTTACGCATAATATTGATTGCAGACCATAAGATGAAAGCGCTGACGATCAAGCCGGTTAATCCATCCAGATTAATACCCCAAACAGCAAAGAAAATGCTTGAAAGCAAAACTGCCGATGTGGAGACAGTATCCGCCAGACTGTCTTTGGCACTGGCGTGCATGGACGGTGAGCCAAGACGGTTGGCTCGTGTCTGATAATAAAAATATAAAAAAGTTTTGACGGCGATGGAAATGCCAAGTGCAAGAAAAGACAAGAGTGTGAAATCTAATTGTTCCGGTGTGATAATTCTTTGAATGGATCGGCGACCCAGGGTTAAACCTACCAGCATCATGGCCAGGGCAATTATTGAAGAAGCAATATATTCTACTCTGGCATGACCAAAGGGATGCTCTTTGTCCGCCGGTTTGCTGGAATAGAAAAAAGATAGCATAGTAACTACTGAAGAGAAAGCGTCAGATACATTATTCCAGCCATCTGCAGTTATAGCTACACTGGCTGATAGATATCCGGCCACAAGCTTGCCGGCAGCCAAGAACAGATTGAGACAAATTCCGAGGACAGCAGCTCTAATTCCTTGAGACTTGCGCTCTTGGACTTGGTGACCGTCTTGTGCCGCTATTCGTAATTCCTGCAGATCCATAATATTCTTTCTTTTATAAGTTGAGATAAAAAAGGCCCTGCCACTACTACAAGGTGGTACAGGGCCTGTGGTGGAGACGAGGGGGATCGAACCCCTTACCTCTTGAATGCCATTCAAGCGC
>CAZVVR010000014.1:0-16545 GCA_964630605.1 uncultured Mageeibacillus sp.
AGCAGCGGCTCCGTCATTGATCCCTGAAGAATTGCCCGCTGTAACGCTGCCATCCTTTTTAAAAGCAGGTCTCAGCTTTGCCAAACCTTCAAGTGTGCTGCCGTGACGGGGATATTCATCTTGATCAAAGTCAAATTCACGTTTACGTTCTTTGATATGTACCGGCACGATTTCATCCTGAAAACGTCCTTGTTCTTGTGCGGCCTGAGTTTTCAGCTGACTTTCCAGTGCAAAAGCATCCTGTTCTTCTCTCGTAATTGAAAATTTATCAGCTATATTTTCAGCTGTAATTCCCATATGGTAATTGCCAAAAGCATCTAACAGGCCATCTTTAATCATTGAGTCCACAAGTACTCCATCATTCATGCGGTATCCAAAGCGGGCTTTTTCTAAAAGATAAGGGGCAGCAGACATATTTTCTGTGCCGCCGACAACCATTATTTCGGCATCACCACTGCGAATCATAGCTGCTCCGACATTTAAGGATTTCAACCCTGAACCGCAGACGTTGTTCATGGTGGAAGACACTGTTTCGTGTGGTAAGCCTGCCCTGATCGATGCCTGCCGGGCAACATTTTGTCCCAGCCCTGCTGCCAGAATGCAGCCCATCATAACTTCATCAACCTGCTCGGGTTTTATTCCCGCTCGTTTTACGGCTTCTCTAATAACAATTTCACCCAGTTCTACGGCAGATATATTTGCAAGTGCGCCGCCAAAACTTCCTACTGCAGTGCGGCATGCTGACATAATTGCAACTTCTGTCATAATTAAATACCTCTTTCAAATTATTTATAATTGTAAAAGCCTTTACCGCTTTTACGGCCTAGTTTTCCCGCACGTACCATGTTCTTTAGTTGTAGGCTGGCACGATATTTAGGATCGCCGGTTTCTTTATAGAGGATATTCATAATATCCAAAACTATGTCTAAACCTATCAGATCGCCCAAAGCCAGCGGTCCCATGGGATGATTGGCTCCAAAGCGCATGGCAGTGTCTATGTCCTCGGCAGAGGCCACGCCCTGGTAATAGAGGTCGCAGGCTTCGTTGATCAGAGGAACCAAAATTCGGTTGACGATAAAGCCCGGAGATTCTTTTACTTCAACTGCTTCTTTACCGATAGCGACTGCGATTTCTTTGGCACGTTCAACACTTTCAGCAGCAGTATTGGCACCTTTAACAATTTCAACCAGCTTCATTACCGGAGCCGGGTTAAAGAAATGAAAACCGAGAAAATTTTTCTCGTGATCGAGTCCATATGCCATTTCTGTTATTGAGAGAGAAGAAGTATTGCTGCAGAAGAGGCAGTCATCCCGGCAGATCTTATCAAGTCTGCGGAAAAGATCATGCTTGATCTCCATGTCTTCGAAAACTGCTTCCAACACAAGATCGCAATCGGCCGCATCTTCCAATTTTTCTGTCTTGTGCAGCAAAGACAAAGCTGAAGCGACATCATCGCTTGTTATACGCTGTTTGTCCAGCTGACGATTGAGTTGTTTCTCTACCATTGCATAACCACGATCTATCAAAGACATTTCGCGGTCGTACATGTAAACTTCATTTCCGAACTGAGCAAAAACCTGTGCTATGCCCGATCCCATTGTACCTGTACCTGCTAGAAAAATTTTCATTTCATACCTCCGCTTTCAATATGAATGGGTATTCACCTACAGGTTAAAGATAAGCGGCGCCGCTGTCAACTCCTGCAGCTCTTTTTTGCCGATGTCGGCTGCGATTTCTCTGACGACAAACTGTTTATCAACAATATCAATTACACAAAGTTCGGTAATAATTGTATTAACACAGTTGACCGCTGTAGCTGGGAAAGTAATTTTTTCCAATAATTTGGGATTGCCTTTCTGGGTATGAGAGGTTGCCACTATCAACTTTTTGGCACCTGCCGCCAGATCCATGGCCCCGCCCATACCGGGTATGAATTTACCGGGGATTTCATGGCTGGCTAATGAGCCTGTCTGATCAACTTGCAAAGCGCCCAGTATGGCAATATCTACGTGCCCGCCACGTATAAACATAAAAGAAGTGGTGCTGTCAAACAGCATACTGCCTGATCTGAGGGCAACACACTTGCCGCCGGCGTTAAAACAATTGTGATCATCAGCAGGTTCGCCAACCTGAGCTCCCATGCCTAAAATACCGTTTTCAGATTGTAAAATTACCTCAATTCCGTCAGGTATATAATTGGCAACCAATTCGGGCAGTCCAATACCAAGATTTACTACGGCGCCATCGAATAACTCCCGGGCAGCCCTTTGTGCAATTATGTCTTTTGCAGAAATTTTATTACTCACATTTTGCTCCTTTAATTAAATGATCAACCAAGATGCCTGAGGTTTCGATCGTGTTTGGATTCAAACCGCCAATTTCCACCAGCTGATCACATTCGACAATAACAGTATCGGCTGCAAAAGCCATTACCGGATTGAAATTTTTGCAGGTTCCTTCGAAAAAAGAATTGCCAAATTTATCAGAGATGGCCGACTTCAGTAAAGCCAGATCTGCCCGCATAGCTTCTTCCAGCAGATAAGATTTACCTTTAATCTCAATGACTTGCTTGCCTTCAGCGACTTTTGTGCCTAAGCCGGTAGGAGTAAGTGCACCGCCCAGGCCGGCGCCACCGCAGCGGATTTGTTCTGCCAGTGTTCCCTGAGGCACAAGCTTTAATTCCAAAGATCCTTCAATTGATCTTTGAGTTGTTTTGGGGTTTAAGCCGACGTGGCTTGTAATTACTCTGTCGACCTGGTCTGTATCGATTAAGCGCGAAATTCCCCGGCCCGGGATTCCTGTATCATTGGCGATTATTGTGAGATTTTTAGCCCCGCTATCAATCACAGCATCTACCAGCAGCTCCGGCGTTCCATCTGCCAGAAAACCTCCGATCATGATTTTCATTCCGTCTTTTACGCATTTAACAACTTCCTCATAAGCAGTTATTTTAGATCGCATTTTACCCTCTCTTATTATTGATTTGTTAAAAGGCGGCCGTTGTGCCGTCTTCTTTTTGGTTGGATTATGCAGGCCAGTTCAATGGCTGGTTTCCCTGCGTGCCAATAACTCTTTGCAAATATAGCTGGCGACATCGTCAGCATATTTTCTGGGTCCGAAACCGGCGTCAGCTCCCAGCTCTTTAGCCAGTTCATGATTAATTCGCGGACCGCCGATTATCAGAAGAAAACGCTTTCTCAATTCTTCAGCTTCGAGCAGTTCGACCAGTTCACTAAGATTTTGTATATGTACATTTTTTTGAGTAACGGTTTGCGATACCAACAGCACTTCAGCGTTGAAGTCCAGGGCGGCACGGATAAAATCTTCATTATTTACCTGGCTGCCAAGGTTCCTGGTTTCAAACATAGAGTAACGCTCAAGTCCGAAATGACCTGCGTAACCTTTCATGTTCATGATGGCATCAATACCTACTGTATGAGCATCACTACCGGTACTGGCGCCGATTACCCTGATTTTTCGACCGAAATGCCGGCGGATGAAGTCATCTGTTTCGGTCATAGTCATAGTTTCCGCGTCTACGGTTTCTACCTGTATAGCGGTGTAATCAACTGATTTGTCTAAAGTTCCATAGGCAACGTAAAAGGTGAAATTATCATCAAGTGACTGCTGCCAGCTAATGATCGGGTCTGAAAGCCCCATAGCCAACACAATCTCTTTAGCAGCTTCCTGCCCTTTGTCATTGTCGGGGACGGGCAAGGTAAAAGAAACTTGCACCTTGCCGTCATTCATAGTGTCACCATATGGTTTTAGCCTGGAAAGATCGGATTGAATTCTATTTTCGCCTGTATCGGGATTATTCATTCTGATCCTCTTTTCTTTTTTTCATAAAATCGGCTAAAATTTTTGCTTCTTCCTCACGGCAGAGTTTTATAAAGGGATTGTAGTAGGACTGTTCCTGATATATTACTCCGTCCAGGCCCTTGCCGCCGTCCGGATCGCGCTTAATGCCGGCAAATTCTCCCTGCGCCAATGTCTGAAACATTCCGTTGCTCTGAATGTTGAGCAGTAGCTGCAAGGCTGCTTCGAGCACCGTATTTGCACGTTTCTCCATTATGCCGCCTGATTTTATCTCCAGATCATCAGACAGATCAGCCATACTGCGGGCGACGTAACGAGCGTTTTCCAAAGCTAAAGCCCGGTCTGACATAAAAGGCGTGTGGATAGCTTCGGTCAGCATACCCAGTAAATGGATCTTCTGCTTGCTTAAAACTGTAATCATATTGAAAAGCGTATCCTGAACATGACTTTGAAAAATATTGCCGGTCTTGAATTTTGTCGGTGGCATATATTTCAAAGGAGAGTGAGGGAAAATCTGACGTGCCATCTGGGCTTGTGCAAGCTCAAAAACAAAAGAATTGGGCAATTTGGGATCCATTTCAAAGGCATGTCCCAGACCCATCTGTTCTTCCGGCATGCCAGCCCGTTTAGCGAACTGTTCGTTGATAAATTGGGAAGCTAAAACAGTATGAGCTTCTTCAAAGGCGTCGGATGTCGTGAGGTAATTATCTTCCCCGGTGTTGATGATGATACCGGCAGCACCATTGATCATGCGGGAAAAGCTCTGGTCAATCAGGGTTCTTTGCATATTAATGTCCCGGAAAAGAATACCGTAGAGTGCATCATTCAGCATCACGTCTAATCTTTCCAGGGCACCCATAACAGCGATTTCCGGCATACACAGCCCGGAGCAATAGTTGCAAAGACGAATATAACGCCCCGCTTTTGCTCCGCTTTCATCCAAAGCCGCACGCATAAGGCGGAAATTTTCCTGAGTGGCCAGTGTGCCGCCAAACCCTTCAGTTGTAGCGCCGTAGGGAACATAGTCGAGCAAACTTTGACCGGTACTGCGGATCACAGCAATGATATCTGCACCTTGCTTTACTGCCGCCTGAGCCTGAACTATATCTTCGTAAATATTACCCGTGGCTACTATGACATAAAGCAGGGGTCCGCCGTGATCGCTGTATTGCGACAGAAATTGTTCGCGGCGGAGACGATTCTGTCTGATTTTATCCATGCTTTTTTCGGCTTCCCGATCTATCCATAACTTTAGCTCAAAAGGATCGGCCGGTTTAAGCCGGGCAGGGTCAAGCCGACCGCTTGCTACCTGTTCAGCAAATTCCCGGGCTGTCAAACCTTCGCTTACTGCAGCTCGTCCGATATAATACGCTGTACCCTGGCCCAATAGATTTTTTTCTAATAACTCTTCTACCAATCTGTTGGGCAAAGGTACACCATGCTCATCTATGGAATCGACGCCGAAAAGTCTCGCGACCGCACGTTCCACCGTTACTGTGGTATAAGCAGAAAGCCTCTCCTCCGTATCAAGGGCAATTTTCGCAGCAGCAGCGCGCGCCTGATCTACTTTGTCCCAATCTATTCGTAATTCCGCCATTAGTTCTCCTTCTTACTAATAAGTCACAAATATTGTTAAACAGAATATTATGATTCTAAAAGCTATTTATGTAGCTGATTTTCCAGCTCAGCGTAAGCTTCTCGCATTACCCGTAAAGCTTCTTTATCTACGCCCATTAACTCGGCAATGCGTATAGCCCCTGCCGGTACAGTTGTTTCCTCTTCTAATTTTATCAGCCGGTAGTCCATTAGCTGACTGATACGTCTGACTGCTTCCAGATCTTCACGGTCATAGCCACAAGCCGCGCTCAAAAGATGGTCTTTATCTGATGTTCTGTCTGCACCTGAATCTTCTCTGCTGACTGATAGTAGAGTTTCTTCTTCCGCTGAAAAGTCGCCTAGTCCGCGAATTTGATAGTGAGAGATACCTTTTCCAACGGGTACCTCGTAATGGGTCGCCAGCAAAAGATAGGAATCTGATTCGGCATAAATTTGACAGATTGCTCTGACAATTGCTGTTGCCTCCTGAGGATTGCTGCCCCTGCAGGGCTCATCCATCACCACCAGGGCCCGTCCTTTGTCAATCAAACGGAAATATTCCCTGAGACGGGCAGCTTCCATCCCGAAAGATGAAAGACCCGCTGCCGCGCTGCCCGGGTTTTCCGCCATATAGATGAAAAAGTCGAAAAGCGGAGAGCTGATTTGCTCGCAGGGCGGAAAGTATCCCAGTTGCAGCAAATAAAGGCAAAGCAGGAAAGTCTCCAGCGCCACTGACTTTCCTCCCATATTGAGGCCGCTGATCACTGTAGAGCCCTTTTCCAAAATAATTGACTGACGGGTAAACTTGCTGCCGGCAAGCTTCAGGCTTGCACGTATCAAAGGATGCCAGGCATTAACAATTCTGACCGCCTCTTTACTGTCAGAAATTTCAGGCAACGGTGCCTGCCAGCTTTCAGCCAGTCTGGCCTTGGCCAAACGAAAATCGAGCCGGGCTACAGCCTCTAAATTTTTTTGTAAAAGTTCAACATGGGACTGCAGCTCTGAGACTAAACGACGAATTTGCCTGTTTTCCTCTTCTCGTTCTTCGCTCACCAGCAAAGAGCGTTCGGCCAACAAATCTTGTCGTTCTTTGCCCTGTGCCTGTAATATTTTAGTTTCCAGAAGTTGCTTTCGTTGTCTGACTGAATGCAACTCATCAGAATAAGAACTATAGACGTGAAAGCCTTTGGTTGACATGCCGGGGGGATTAAGCAAGGCTTCCGCAGTTGCCTGAGCTTTAATTTCTACTCCGGCTGTAGCCAGTGCCTTTTTCGACTTTATCAGCTGATTCAGAAGAGATAAACAGCGCTTTATTTCAAATAATTCACTTTCAGCGAGCAAGCGTCCGCTGCGGATACCTCTTATTGTTTCTTCAATATTGCGAAAACGGCCTAAAACACTTTCCAGCGACCGCCATTGCTGAGACAGGTCGCTTAAAGATGCACGCACTGCGGCAATCGATTGAAATTCTTTGCCTAAAATATCCCGTTCTGAGGGCAGATAAAATTTTTGCTGATTTTTCAGGGCACGCCCCTGAGGTGAAAGACAAACACAGGCTTCTAAAATTTGATCAAGCCGCAGGCGTTTTTTTTCTCCTTCTGAGCAAATCACAAGTTTTTTCCCTTCTCGATAATCAGGTGAGTGCCGGACCCAAATCAAAAACCGGCACAGTTACGGCCTGTCGCAATTGATCCAATATGCCGGGGTTATTTACCGGGCTGCCGTCTTCCATCCGGGGATTAAAGAAAACAAGGCGCAAAGACAGTGGGTGCAAAACCTTTAATTCGACTCCGGCCGACTCCAGCCTCTTTGCCGTGCTTTTTCCAATAAAAAGCCGACTGCCGTCTTCAACTACCAGTTGCAACTGCTGCAGATTAGTCAGTTTAAAAAGTTCTGATATCAGAGTTTCTGTAATGGCCCCGCGAAAAAATAATAAACGATCGCTGACATGATAAAAATCATGTATACACTTGGCGTCTCCCAAAAGTGTTTTTGCCTCCAGAATGCGCAGTTTATTGTTTTCATCCAGAGCTGCAGCACGCAGACCGGGATGATTACCGATAGCCTGACTGATAAATTGCTTGTCCGTCTTATTCACGCTGGGCAGCGTCAGCAGACTGACTGCATGTTTCACACGTTCCAGCAAAACATGAGCAGAGGCTGAGTGCCCATATGAGACCGCCAGGACAATGGCTTCAGTAATGCCGCCGCCGGCCGGCGAGCGGCGTGAAAGAGCTCCATCCACTATAAAAAGACAGTCCGGTTCCTCTGTACGCAAAAGTTTTTCACAAAGTTTCAGTTCAGCTACATGTGAGGGGCCGGATAGTTCGACAAAACCATCACTTAAAGTTCTGCCGATGATAATTTCTCCCAGAGCGGATCGGATACCACTTAGTTCGCGAATATCCATCAAAGCGTCACAGCGCTGCAAGGAAGCTGCAGAGGTTGCCAGCAGGTGACCCCGGGGTAAGTAAATACGAGGTTTGCAAATACCGGAAACGATATCTTCCGCTTCACCATCACGACCTACTGAAGTCAGCGCCAGAGAACGATTTTTCTTTTCCCGGACCCAGGCACGGATCAAGTGATTGAGGCTGGTAGTTTTACCGGCATTTTTGGACAAGCCGATAATGGCCAGAGACTGCAGGTCATCCAGGCCACTCAAAGCGATAAGTTCAGCAGCAGAAGGTTTTTTCACTTATTCGTACGTAACGCCTTCCTCGATTTTTTCTTTCCGCAGCAATTTAGTGGGAACGATGTTCAGATCCTGGCCGGACAAAAGACGCGAAACTCCAATATGCTCGACCCTTTCTTCACCACGGCAGACCGGACAATGGCAATCCGCTGAATAATCAGTCGGCTCTTTATAACTTGTAATCAAGCCCTCGTAGTTACGTAAAACCGTGTGGTCAGGATTTTGCGAGATCACATAATTGGGACCGACCGGAATTTTGCCGCCTCCGCCCGGAGCATCCACCACATAAGTGGGAACAGCGAAACCGGTGGTGTGACCACGCAAGCCTTCAATAATTTCAATACCTTTGCTGACCGGGGTACGGAAATGGCTGATCCCGAGTGACAGGTCGCACTGGTACAGATAGTAAGGACGTACGCGAATATAAACCAGGGCATTCACGAGTTTTCGCTGTACGTGCACGCAATCATTGACCCCGCGCAGTAGTACGGACTGATTGCCTACCGGAATACCGGCATTTAACAGCAATTCGCAGGCTCCGCGGCTTTCTTCCGTAATTTCCTGAGGATGATTGAAATGGGTGTTAAGCCAGATCGGGTGGTATTTTTTCAGCATATCGCACAGCTGCGGTGTAATACGCTGCGGCATAACCACCGGCGTGCGTGTGCCAATACGAATGATTTCCACGTGATCGATTTCGCGCAAATTTTTAATGATGTATTCCAGGCGATCCTCATCCATCAGCAAAGAGTCCCCGCCCGAAAGCACTATATCTCTGATCATGGGTTTGCTGCGGATATAATCAATGCAGGCATCAATGTCGCTGATGCTGCGCGCACCGTCCTTTTGCCCTGCCAGACGTCTTCTGGTGCAGTGACGGCAGTACATGGAGCACATGTCGGTAATTAAAAAAAGCACGCGGTCCGGATAACGGTGAGTTAAACCGGGAACCGGTGAATCAGCGTCTTCCTCCAGGGGATCGAGCAAATCTTCCTCTTTGTGCACGGCTTCCATAGAACTGGGAACAGCCTGCAGCCGCACCGGATCAAAGGGGTCATCCGGATCAATCAATGTCAGATAATAAGGTGTGATGGCCATGCGGAAGTGTTCCAGAGCTTTCTCCACACCTGTGGTCGCCTGTTCGTCCAGAGGCAGATACTTTTGCAGATCATCTATTGTAGTAATACGATTGCGAACCTGCCAGTGCCAGTCATTCCACTGTTCATCAGTAACATCGGCAAAGAGTTCCTGCCTTCTGGTCTGACTTTTTTTATTAATATATTTATCTTCAGCTTTCACGGAGTATCCTTTCTATTTGCAGATATTTCTACAAATAATTTTCCTCAAAAATCTTGCGCAGGGCGTCGCTCTGACGCAGGATATCCAAAGTGATCTCGGCATGGTTTTTACTGTAGCCGTTTCCGACCATCATAGTTAGATCTTTGCCTATTCCTTCGGCACCAAGTGCTGCACGGGTAAAGCTGGTCGCCATGCTGAAAAAGTAAACCAGACCGCCTTCGCGCACAGGTAGGATCGAAGACATTTCGCTGCCTTCAATGTTGACTACATTGATGCAGACATCATATTCTTCACCGTTATTACAGGCGAGAGCCTTTTCCATAACTTCCACCGGATTACGGGCATCTGCGATGAAAAATTCATCCACCAGATTATTCTCCAACAAAGTGTTTTGCGGCCGGTCATTGCGACTCATGCCGACAACTTTACCGCAGGGTCCGACGCGGCGCATAGCTTCATACGCGCAGAGCATACCGCTTTTGCCGCCGGCTCCCAGGATCAGGACTGAATCATTGGCGTTGACTATATGTGCAGTCTGGGCGGGAGCACCGCAGACATCCAGAGCAGCCAAAGCCAGATTTTCGCTCATATCGGCCGGCAGCTTTGCATAGATACCGCTCTCGAAAAGAATCGCCTGGCCTTTGATCTCAACTCGTTCGATCTCAGGATGCACAGCTGTGATTTCTTGAATCTTCAGCGGCGTCAGGGAGAGAGAGACTAAGGTGGCGATACGATCGCCTACAGCTAAATCACGCGCACTGAGGGCTGAACCGATTTTGGCTATACCACCCATCAACATACCGCCGGAACCTGTGACGGGATTCTGCATTTTCCCGCGTTCATTAACAATCTCGATGATTTTCGCTTTGAGCTTTTCTTCATCTGCCTGCGCCTCATCCCAGAGCTGGTGAAAGCTGGCAGAGTCAATATTTAACGCCGTGACATCAATAAGGATTTCGTTGTCGTAAATTTCCATTGAATTATCTATTTTCTGAGCTGCTTGCGGTAATAAACCCTTAGGTTCGATCACACGGTGGCTGCCATATTTATTCCCCATTGCCATATAAGTTTTCCTCCCTATTTATTTCTTAAAGGCAGGCCCATAATTTCACGGGCTTCATCCGGTGTAGCGATTTCCAGGTTTAATTCATCAGCGATACGGACCAGGCGCTCCACCAGTACGCCATTGCTTTCGGCCAAAACGCCACGATCCAGCATGAGGTTATCCTCAAAACCGGTGCGCACGTGTCCGCCCAACAGCATGCTCATTACATTAAGAGTCAGCTGATGCCTGCCCATAGCGGAAACAGTAAAGGTAGAGTTTTCAGGCAAAGATTCGACCAGGAAAAGCAAATCACGCGGCGTGGCGCTGATGCCGCCATTGACTCCCAAAACCAGATTGAAATGCAAAGGTGCATCAATATGGCCTTGTTTGTGGAGTCGTAGTGCCATATCAATCATGCTTTTATCAAAACATTCCAGCTCCGGCATAATATTGCGCTCGCGCATGCGCGCGGCAAATTCAATAATCATGTTTTCAGTGTTAATGAAAATTTCGTCGCCGCCAAAATTGAGGGTACCGCAATCTAAACTGGCCATTTCGGGGTTAAGCTCGGTTGGTTGCAACCGCTCTTCTGACGTCATTCCGGTTGCACCACCCGTGGAAGGCTGAATAATAACATCAGGGCACTCGGTTTTTATAGCGTTTATTATTTCTGCAAAACGATCGCGGTCTTGAGTTGGTGTGCCGTCATCCTCACGTACATGCAGGTGGATTACAGAAGCACCGGCATCTACTGCAGATTTGGCTTCTCTGACAAATTCCTCCACTGTGTAGGGAACGTTGGGATTCATCTCCTGAGTAACTTCTGCACCACTGATAGCGGCTGTGATAATAACTTTGTTAGCTAGTTCTTTTCTCATTGAAATCTCCTGTTTAATTAGTTGTTGCGCTGTTTGTCCGAAGGCACAACACATGTACCGCTGGCCATACAAACCAGGATCGGAGTATCCAAAATTTCTGCAGCTGAGTCGGAAATATCGGGACGCGGTTTGATTACTTTGTAAGCTTCAAAAGACATTTTGCGCGAAGTATTACCTTCAGACACGATGCGTCCTGTTGCCTCGATAAAGTCACCCGCGTAAACCGGCGCCGTGAATTCAACCGAATCATAAGCAACAAATAGTCCTTCATCTCCATCTCTGCGAATCAATAATTCGGTAGCTATGTCACCAAATAATTGGGTTATACGGGCACCATCCACCAGGCCGCCGCCGTAGTGGGCATCTGTGCTGCTCATTCTTAAGCGGATCATTACTTCTTCCATTGTTATTCCTCCTGAAAATAAATAACGCTATGTGTCGACTAAAACACATAGCGCTCCATGCAATGCATGACAGTGAAACGTCCTTGGTCCGTTTCCCCAGAAACAAGGCGGAGGATCCCGGCTCATCTCTTCGGCGGCAAATACTTCAACGGCTTTATCCGATCCCGGATTTCAAAGCAGTTTACCCATTTACCGCACCTCTAATTCACTATTAAGTTATGGATATTGTTATACATGATCATTATAAATGGACAATCTGTGTTCTGGCAAGCTTTTTTGTGAAAAATCAGATAAAACGGGCTCATGATACACTAATAAATAAAATATCTTCTAAGGAGTGACTTATGCATAAAGAAAAACTAAAAAAATACGCTGAAGCTATTGTGCATATCGGGATTAACGCTCAAGATGGCGACAACGTTGTAGTAAACACAGACACAGACAGCCTGGAGCTGGCACGGGAAATAGTTGGTTGCTGCTGGCAGACAGGGGCAGCGGATGTTGACATTATTATCTCTGATAAAGACATGGCTTTAAGCCGTTTTGAAAAAGCCAAAGATGAAGTTTTCGATCATTTTCCTGAGTTCAAAGTCAAGTATGCTGAGCAGCATATGCAGAAAAAATACCATCGTATCTCAGTAACTGCACCACGGCTCGATCTTTTTCAAAATGTGGAACCTGATCGCCTGCGTCGCCACAGCATTGCAAGTAATACCGCTATGGAACCGATTATGAAATATATGGATAGCGGTGAAATTAAATGGGTGGTGGCTGCAGCGGCATCAGAGTTGTGGGCACAGTCTCTTTTCCCTGAACTTTCGGCAGAAAAAGCACTGGAACAGCTTTGGGAAAAAATATTCGCCGCGTGCCGTATCAGCGCTGATAAAGATGCAGTTGAGGCCTGGGCCGAGCACGATGCTAAATTGAAGACTTATGAAAATTGGCTGAACCAACAGCGTTTTGATTACTTGCACTATCAGGCACCGGGTACAGACTTTAAGGTCGGATTGGCCGATAAGCATAACTGGATCGGCGGCTCTTCGGTAACACCTGACGGAATTCGGTATATGGCGAATATGCCAACAGAAGAGATTTTTACTACGCCACACGCAAACAAAGCAGAGGGTTTTTTGAAATCCACCATGCCTTTGGCTATCTCGGGAAAGCTGGTGGAAGACTTTGGCTTTGAATTCAAAGACGGCGAGCTGGTAGACTTTTATGCCGGGAAAAATGGCGATGTGCTCGAAACCCAGATCAACATGGATCAGGGCGCAAAGAGGTTGGGCGAGATTGCACTGGTTCCGAACTCATCTCCTATTTCACAAATGGGAATCATCTTCAAATCCACTCTGTTTGATGAAAACGCTTCTTGTCACTTTGCTTTGGGAAAAGCCTATGCTGAAGCGGTTCAGGGCGGTGAAAATATGACTAAGGAAGAAAGGGCCGCGCTTGGTTTTAATGATTCAATGATCCATCTTGACTTTATGGTGGGTGGTCCGGAATTGAATGTAACAGGATATCTTGCTGATAACACGGCTGTTCCGATTTTAAAGGACGGTGAATGGGCTATAGATTTAACAGAATAGCTTTTGAGATAAAATAAAAAAGCCGGCGTGATCGTATGATGCCGGCTTTTTGTTTTTAGTATTTTAAATAATATCTTCTAATCCAGATCAGAAACTGCTTCAATTACAGATGAGATATCCTCGCTGTCGCTGTTTTTTCCATATTTAATAGGATATTTTTTGACGTAAAAATTATACATTTCCTCATATTTGCTGTCTGTCCGATCAAGGGAGTGTGCGTAATCATGAACACGCAAGGTGTCTTCCTGCTCAAATTGCATAATATATATACCAATATTGGAACAGTGGTCGGATACCCTTTCCAGTATATTATAAATTTCAGTCAGGATGAATCCATGCTCAACGTTGCAAGCCCCTTGCTTGAGACGTTCTATATGATTACTGGTAAAGCTTTTATTTAGTTCATCAACGCGATCTTCCAGCGGCTCGATTGTAAAAGCATGAGCAGCATCTAAATTGTCAAACGCTTTCAGAGTTCTCTGCAAAATGTCTCTTACGGCCGAGCTGTAAATTTCAAGTTCTTCTTTGGCTTCGGAAGAGAAATCAGTTATTTCGCCTACGTTCTTCCGGGCCAGATCCGAAAGATTAATCGAATGATCACTAATGCGTTCAATATCATTTATCGCATGCATCAAAATAGTGAGCTTTTGACCTCCGCGTTCCAGCAGTTTGCCCGAAGATATTCTCACCAGATATTCAGATAAAGCATCTTCATATTCATCTGCCAGCCGTTCCCACTTTTCTACCCGGCGGTAACCTTCGTCGTTATAGGAAACTAGTAGGTCGAGGGCCAGATTCATACCATTATTCGCTATTTCCAACATCGAATAAGTGACTTTGCCGGCTTGTTCCAAAGCAAAACCGGGACGCTCCAGAAAACGCGGATCCAGCAGCTTTAACTGTGCATCTTCTTCCAGCTCCTGAAGTTCGCTTTCTGTTACCCGGACAATTCTTCGGGACAGCTTGATTAACTGTTCTGAGAATGGCAGTAAAATTACAGTAGTGAAAATATTAAAAGCAGTATGAACTATGGCCAGCATAATTGAAGTTACTGTGTTGTCCATAAAGGGAAAAGGCCTGATTGAGTTAATTAAGTAAAAAAGTCCTATGAAAATTATCGTTCCGATTGTGTTGAAGCTAAGATGTACAACGGCAACTCTTCTGCCGTTGCGATTTGTTCCGATAGCTGCGAGGACAGCAGTGATACAAGTTCCGATATTTTGTCCCATGATTATCGGTAAGGCTGCTGAGAAAGGTATAACGCCGGTTGAAGAAAGTGCCATCAAGATACCCATTGCAGCAGAAGATGACTGCAGCAGAGCAGTTGCCACTGCTCCGATCAGAACACCTAACAAAGGATTGCTGAACATCTGGAAGATATTTATAAAGCCCGGTTCATACTGAAGCGGAGCGACTGCACCGGACATCAGGTTCATGCCAAACATCAGCACCGAGAAACCCAGCAGTGCATAAGCCTTATATTTCTGAACCTCAGTTTTGGCTCTAAACAATATAACAATGCCGATCGCCGCCAGAATAGGAGTGAAAGAGCTGGGCTTTAGCATGTTAATCAGAAAGCTGTCACCCGAGATGCTCGTCATGCTGAGTAGCCAGCTGGTAATCGTGGTGCCGATATTGGCGCCCATAATAACGGGCACTGCCTGCCGCAGCAACATTACCCCTGAATTTACCAAAGCCACTACCATGACAGTGGTTGCGGAAGAAGATTGAATAACAGCAGTAACAGCTGAGCCGAGCAAAACGCCTTTACTCTTCGAGTTGCAGAATTTTCCCAACAGCTGTTCCATCCGGCCGCCTGAAACAGATGTTAGTCCGTCGCTTAGTAGTTGCATACCAAAGAGAAATAAACTGAGGCCGCCAATTAACTGCAAAATATTTAAATAGTTCATTAAATTATTATCACCACTCTAAAAAAGTCCGAAAATATCATCCCAAAAATATAAATATAAAATAAAAC
Source organism: uncultured Mageeibacillus sp. (assembly GCA_964630605.1). Taxonomy (GTDB): domain Bacteria; phylum Bacillota; class Clostridia; order Saccharofermentanales; family DTU023; genus DTU032. The sequence continues at coordinate 15,301 of CAZVVR010000014.1, forward strand.
TCCGTCGACAATCTAACACGATTTTAACAATCTATAAAGGCTGCTGGCGTCTGTTGTTAGAATTGCACGAATAATTTCTAATGACTCTGCTTGTTTCTACTATTTCTCATTGGTTTTAGCGGGACGAGGATATTTTTTGATCATTTCAGCATGAATAAACGCTCCAATCATAACTATGTAAACGGCAAGGTAAAGCCAAAGCATCAAAAATATAATACCCGTGATGCTGCCATACATCAAATAGTAATTTGACTGGTTGGAAATAAAAAGGGATAAGCCGTAGGAAATGATAATCCATCCCAGGGCAGTGATTACAGAAGCGGCAAGAGTATGGCGGAAATAGCTGCGCTGTCTTTTTAAAATAGTAAAAATGGCTGTAAAGATTAAGGTGAGAATAAGTAAGGCTGCCAGGTTTGCAAATATGTCAAACTGATCCTGAAAGATAAAATCAGGAAGAGTGATAAACTTTTGCAGGTAGTTTATTACCAGACGGTTGAAAGCCAGTACCAGCAATATGACGATCAATAAAATACTGGAAGCAAATATGGCAATAATTCCCAACAAACGTCGCAGCAGAAAATTATATTTAGATTCTGCATGGTAAATTATATTTAATGAAGTGACTATACTGCCAACACCGCGCGATGCTGCCCAAAGCAAACCCAGGGCGGTCACGGAAATCACTGACACGCCGGTAGTACGGCTTACAGAATCCAGGAAATTTTGCAACACGTCTAAAACAGCATCCGGAACCAAGACATCCAGCTGAGGGAGAGCTGATTCAAACCGCGCTGCCAGACCCGGATCTAAAAGTTCCAGCAAGCTGAACACAAAAATGATTAAAGGAAAAAGAGAAAAAAGCAGATAAAAGGCGGAGGCGGCTGATTTGCTCCCCACTTTTAGTGCGAAAAAACGTTGCAGACGGCTTTTCCAGGCTTGAATCCAATTCTTATCTTCCGAGTAATCGACCAGCTTTTTTTGCAGGTCATTTATTTGCGAGGTAAAGGGTTTGTCCGACTTTTTTTTCTCGTCTTTTTCAGTCATTAGCTTTCTGTCCTAACCATCTTTTACACATAGACTCTTAGTATAAGGCAAAAATTGTATATATAAAAAATGCTAGTATATAAAAGGCCACTTTTCTATAACAGAGAGGATTTTGAATGTTTCAAAAGGTAAGGTATGACTGAGAAAATCGTTCTTATTTCCGGTGGTGGTTTGTTAACAATTTATCTTATCTACTTTTTA
>CAZVVR010000015.1:0-16509 GCA_964630605.1 uncultured Mageeibacillus sp.
TCGGATCATTCGCATTTAGGATAATTATACCGATTTATGATAAAGAAGGAAATCATATGAGAAAAGTTAAACTTACACACCTCGTGATAATTTTTATTGCAGTTTTAACTATTGGATTGATTAATCCCATGAACTTAGATTTCAATCAAAGTGTTTTATTTTCTTCAATGCTATTCACGATTGGTCTTTGGGCTACCAATGCAGTTCACAAAAGCATCGCTTGTATATTCTTTTTGATTATCGCTGTTGCCTTTGGGAACACAGCAGCTTTAGACATAGTTAATTTTCTCTGGTCGGATACCAACCTACTTATAGTTACTACTACTTTGCTTTCTGTTGGAATCATGAAAACAGGAATAGTACACAGGTATGTAGAAATACTTTTAAAAAGAAATGCTTCAAACATTTTCATGCTTTTGCTTTTACCATATATATTTGGAATAGTGCTAGTGTTTTTAATTCCTCAGGCCTTTGCCAGAGTAATCATAATTGGAACAATTTTCAACAGTTTGCTCATAGCAAATAATGATATTGAAACAAAAGCAAAACAAGCCTTAATTTTCAATGCTTTTATTGCAGTTGTAATGACTTATATGTTTTTCAGCAATGGAGATATCGTACTAAATCAAGCTGCTATTAACTTTGCCGGAGACGAAGTAAAAGAGATTCTGACCTTTGGGACTTGGTTTAAACTAATGTCAATCCCGACACTTATAACATGTGTTGTATCATTATTTCTCACATATTTTATTTTCAAAAAGGATCTGGCTGGGTTTTCAGCAGAGATGATCTCAAAAGATCACCTAAAAAGTGAGGAGCTGTCTAAGTCTAAGCAATATATATCCACGCTGGCGATGATTATAATAGTTTTGCTTTGGAGTACTCAAAGCATTCACCGTATATCCTCTTGGATAGTTGCATTAGCTGGTGTCATTTTGATGTATGTTTTGAAGATATTAAAGAAAGAAGATTTAAAATCTATCAATCTGCACTTTATTTTATTTTTAATGACAATATTCAATATAGGAAGAATCTTAGGAGAAAGTGGCATAACAGCAGAAATATTTGAAAATTTACAAAAATTTATACCTTCAACTAATTCATCTTTCTATCTGATTATAATAGGAATTGTTGCTATGGTCTTGCATATCCTTATAGGATCTTCAGTTGCAACGATGTCAGTCGTAATACCAGTACTTCTGCCTTTAACGGTAAGCTTAGGATATAAACCAGAAATAATAACACTAATGATATACGTAATTGTAAATATTCATTTCCTCCTGCCATTCCATCATGCCACCTTAATGATAGGAGTGGGAAATAAGTATTATCCTGAAAAACATATGCTTAAGTTTGGACTACCTATGACTATTATCGTATTCCTTTTATTAGCCCTGGTTTATTTTAAATGGTGGCAAATATTAAATATTTTATAGAGGTGAAAAAAGAAAATATTATGGAGTAGAACCAGATCTCTAAAACGAGGGCTTTTATATTGACGCGAGATACATCAATATAAAGCCCATTAAAATAAATATTTTTTAGAGAATAAAAAACCAGACAATCAGAAGAATAGCCAAACCAATTACAAATCCCAACAACAGACTTTTAAAGAAAACGCCCGCCTTTTGTTTTCCGCTTGGTTGCCGAAGAGCTTCATTGTCTGCTTTATGTGGATGTCTATCGTAGTTCATCATTTTATCCCCAGTCTCCTCTACTTCGTCATCAACACTTCTGCCGGCAAAAACCCTTTTCCGCTCCGCTTCGACAGGGGAAGGTCCTTGTGGCAGTTCCAGTTGTAAATCAATAGTTTTAACTGCGACTATGGTACGGTTGGAAGCCGGATCTCTGGCTCCGGAATTATTCTGAGCCTGCCTGATCGTGGCAGCAAATGCATCCTGTGCAGATAAATCATTGCGCAAATCACTGCTCCGGTAGTTTTTGTTAAAACCGCTGCTTGACAGCACAAAAACGTCACCCGGCTGCAGTTCACTTTTATTCATAGCATCAGGTAAAGGAATCGAATTAATTGATAACTTTCCTAAATACTCTTCTGGAATACCTGCTTTCACCTTATCCGTAAGACGATAAATTTTACCTTTACGATATAAACTTATGGTCGTATTACCTACATTTAAGGTGTAACAGGTGTTCGCGTCAATTAACAGCAGAGCAAAAGAACAGCCCACTTCATGTCTGTATTTGGACGAAACCATTTCTTTGATGGACGAATGCGCCTGCGCCATAAGATCACGCGTGAATTGCTTGAAATCCAGTTCTGGATGTTTATACTTTTCAATGTTGTCAAGCATTTGATTGCCCAAACGCAAAACCATACGAGAGGCCAGATCGCCCGCACCGGGCCCGCCAAATCCTTCTGCAACCATGTAAAGCTGATGATATTTTCCTGAACTTAAACTCTGTTCTTCGTTTCCTCTGATCATATCAGGGTAGATACGTCCGCCACAAAGAAAGGCATCTTCATTTACTTTTGTATTTTTGCCGGACTCAGTAAGTCCTATCATGAGGGTTCTTGCCATAAAATTCTCCAGTTAGGAAATATTCAAAATTTGTTGTTGACTAACGTCTGCCATTCTTTACTTTGACATAAACCAGTTTAACGTTAGGATTGCCGGTATCTCGCATTTGTACTTCAAATTTATCTATTGATTGTACCAAATTAGACAGTTTATCAAATCCATAGTTACGTGAATCAAAAGATGGTTGTTTTTTATTGATCATATTTCCGACTTCAGCTAAAAAAGCCCAACCATTATCGTCTTCAACATCACGAATCGAGGAGGAGATGAGGTTAATCAACTTACGATCAATTTTAGTGATAGCTGTTTTACCTTTGGTTTCACGCTGAAAACGTGAGCGTGAGCTATCTTGGCGTGCCGTTGTCTTCTTAACTTCGCTTTCTCTGGCTCCGGTTGCGGCAACAGCCTCATCCAGGTTGCGCTGCAAAACCTCAAGGTAAATAAAGCGATCGCAGGCAGCAATAAAGGGATTAGGAGTCTTCATTTCTCCCATGCCGTAAACAATTTTTCCGGCCTCACGTAATCTTGTTGCTAAACGGGTGAAATCGCTGTCGCTGGAAACCAGGCAAAATCCATCCACATTTCCTGCATACAAAATATCCATGGCGTCAATGATTAAAGCTGAATCTGTCGAATTCTTCCCACTTGTATAACTAAATTGCTGAATAGGGCTGATAGCATAATCTAAAAGATGAGATTTCCATTGTGTAAGAGAAGGTCTGGTCCAATCACCATAAATTCTTTTGATGGTTGGGGTTCCGTAGCGGGCAATTTCCTCCATCATTGCCTGCACGTTGTGCGGAGGAACATTGTCAGCATCAATAAGAACTGCAAGCCTCACATCATTTGTTGCGTTATTAGTACTAGTTGTCATATATGTAAAATCCTTTCAAAAACAAACAAACTAATGCTTTTCGTCTTTACAACTACAAGTTTATCATAATGCCCCTACCTCATGTATATTTTCAAGCAGTACTCACTATAAGTCTTATAGAAAGGCTATTTCTACCGAGTTTTTATGCTCTGTGGTATTATGGGTGAAATTAGAAAACGTAGTTTTTTACAAATTTTCCACGGAGGAAATTCATGCAAAAAAAGCCGCATCTGTTAATAATGGCCGCTGGTATGGCATCACGTTACGGTGGAGTAAAGCAGCTTGAACAAGTCGGACCATCCGGAGAAATTATTATGGATTATTCAATTCATGCTGCAGTTCGGGCGGGATTCGAAGATGTAATCATCGTAATCAAGAAAGACATGGAGGCTGATTTTGAAGAGATTATCGGCCAGCGTCTGCGTCCATATATCAACCTGCAGTATGCTTTTCAGGATCTTGATGATCTGCCGTCGGGGTATTCAGTCCCAGTCGGTCGTGTTAAACCCTGGGGGACAGGACATGCGGTTCTGGCGGCAAGAAATTTGATCGACGGCCCGTTGACAGTTATAAATGCTGACGATTATTATGGCAAAGACGCATTCAAACTGATGTTTGATTTTTTGAATGATAGCCAGGATTCCGGTGGCAAACCAAAACATGCTCTTTGCACCTGGATTTTGCGCAATACTCTTTCCCTTTATGGCACTGTATCTCGTGGGATCTGCGAATTGGATGATCAGGGCTGTCTGATGGGTATTCGCGAGCTTAAAAAGATTGCTGCTTCTGAAGAAGACGCTGTTTATACGCTGGATGATGGCGAAAATTGGCATTTCTTATCAGGTGACGAAGAGGTTTCAATGAATTTCTTTGGTTTTTCACAGAGCTTTATGCAACTTTTAGCTGACAGATTTACTGAATTTTTGGATGAATCTTTAAAAACCGGGTCACTTACCTCTGAGTATCTTTTGCCGGAAATTCTAAGTCAAGAGTTAAAAAATGATAAATGCGAAATACAAACGATGAAAAGCTCTGAACGTTGGTTTGGCGTTACCTATAAGCAAGACAAACCTATAGTGGAAGCTGCTTTAAAAGAATTGGCAGAAAATAATATTTTCCCGACACCCCTCTGGAAATAAATTACAAGGAAATATTTAATATATGAATTCACATGCAAAAATAATTAATTTACTCGCGAAATATGTCAATTTAAGCAAAACGGAGATTGCCGAGATATTGGAAATTCCGCCCAGACCTGAGTTGGGTGATTATGCTTTTCCCTGTTTTAGTCTGGCAAAATCTTTGCGTCAGCCGCCGCAAAAAATTGCTGCTGATCTTAAAGAGAAAATTGAAGCATCTATAGAAAATTCACGTTTTATTGAACAAATTGAAGTTGCTGGTGCCTATATCAACTTCTTTATTGACAGATCCTACCGGGCAGTTAATGTGATCCGTCATTCTTTAGCAGCCGGCGACAAACCTGGAGCTTCAGATAAATACGCCGGAAAGAATATAATTGTAGAATATTCATCGCCAAACATTGCCAAGCCCTTTCATGTTGGACATGCTTTCACCACTTTTTTGGGTGAAGCCATTGCCAATCTTTATGAATATCAGGGTGCTAATGTTTATCGATTCAACCATTTAGGCGATTATGGAACTCAATTCGGGAAATTAATAGTCGCCTGGAAATTATGGGGTGACGAAAAAGCTTTGTCAGATAATGCCATTCAAGAATTGACTCGGGTTTATGTGAAATTCCACCAGGAAGTTGAGACCAGACCTGAGCTTGAAGATGAGGCCAGAGAAGCTTTCCGCCGCTTGGAAAATAAAGAAGAAGAAGAGCTGTCTTTATGGCAGCAATTCCGTGATGTCAGCCTGAAAGAATTTAATCATATATACGACAGATTAAAAATTAATTTTGACAATACCAACGGCGAAAGCTTTTATTCACATTTAATTCCCGAAGTTGTAATGAGGCTGAAAGAACAGGGATTGTTGATTGAAAGCCAAGGAGCACAAGTTGTCGATTTGGAGGAATTCGGACTTCAAGCTTGTCTTATCCTTAAATCAGACGGCTCTACCATTTATGCTTCTCGAGACTTGGCAGCAATACTTTACCGGGATCAGGAATACGACTATGACCTCAATATATACGTAGTTGGTTTACCACAAAAAAATCATTTTGAGCAGGTTTTTGCAGTAGCTAAAAAAGCAAATTTCCCCAAAGCCGACAACAATATTCATGTGGCCTTTGGAACTGTTAAAATGGCTGACGGTGGTTTTTCTACCAGAAGTGGCAACGTAATTCTGCTGGAAGATTTACTGGAAACCAGCGTGGAAAAAACTGCCGCAATTATTCGCAGTAACAACGAGAATATGCCGGCTGACGAGCTCCGGGAAAGCGCAGAAAAAATTGGACTGGCGGCTGTCCGTTATGCGTTTTTGCGTAACAGCAGAGAACGTGACATTATTTTCTCCTGGGAAGAAATGCTTGACTTTGAAGGAGACACAGCTCCTTATTTACTGTATACAGTTGCGCGCTGTAAAGCTCTTGCTCTCAGAGCGGGAAGTGAAAAAATAGAAAAGCTCGCAGATATCAGTGATTCTGCGCTGGAACTATTAGTAGAAGACGAAGAACAGGAAGTGCTGAAAAATATTGAGCTTTTCCCCATATCATTAAATCGGGCAACCGTTTCTCATGAACCTTCAGTAATGATGCGCCAAATTATGACCTTAGCTCGCTCATTCAATAAGTTTTATCACAATCTTTCCGTTTTACGCAGTGAAAACGAAGATTTAATACTGGCACGTCTGGCCTTAACTGACGCTGTCGAACGCACTTTGCGGGCAGGACTTAAGTTGGCAGGCATCGAAGCGGTTGAACGGATGTAGTAATGACAGAAACTGATAAAAAAAAACCTGCAGACATTAATGATACCAGTTCACACGAGCAAGTATCTTATTTTCTGAACCGAACTAAGTCTAAATTAATGTTTACCCGTAATAAGTCTGCGCAGCTTGAAACATTGAGCGAGTTAGATTTGCAGCTGAGAAAATATGACGGAGAGCAAAAACGACTGTTGCGGGCTTCAATTTTACGCTCTGATCCGGATATTTTAACTCCCAAATTACAGCAGGCTGTTGCTGTATCCTTGCATCTTCAAGGAGAGCTCTCCGATCTTTTTTCACGCTATATTGATCCCAAACGCAAATCGGAGCTGCTTGAATTAGGCGGTGAGGCTTATCAAGCTGAAGCAGAGCGACTGGCTATTTGTTATCAGCCGCATCTTCTGAAACTGCTAGAACAAGAAGATGCAATTGTCCAGGAACAATTGCATTGTTTTTCCAAGTTGGGTTTAGGCACGCGTGGTTTTGCAACACCAATGGGAAAGTTACGTTATGATTTGCAGAATCCATCACGGGATTATCGCAGGAGAAGTTTTCACAGCTATAGGGAAGCTTTAGAACAAGAACGACAGCAAACGCATGAACGTTTTTTGGATCTCCATAAAATCCGGCGTGAATTGGCCGAAAAAGCCGGTTTCAGAACTTTTGAAGAGTATCAAATCCGACGATCAGGCGTTAGTGATATGCTGCACGACGCAATCCCTACATACCAAAAATTATTACGTCAGCATTTTTTACCTTTGGCCAACGCGATACGTTCACAGCACGCTATGCGTCTTGACATAAGTAGACTGAGACCATGGGACTATTATTTCCTGTCACCGTATGGAACTCCGGAACTTAAACTTGACTCTTATCCTTTGTCTGAATGTTTTATCGCCTGCCTGGAAGAAATTATTGAAAAACAGGTTGAATATTTTGTAGACATGAAGGCTGCGGGCGATTTATTACTTAAGCCGGCTGCTTCAGCCAATAAGAATGACAGAGTCGAAGGTGAACTAAAGTCATCTGATTATACTGATGATAGTTTCACCATGCATCTTTTTATGCCTGACAGTCAAAATACCATGTTGGTTTTGCAAAATATACCGCAAGAGCTGATTGTGGACAGGCTGTTCAATATGACTGGAAAAGTGTTGTTAGATCTTTCTGAAATCTTGCGCAATCCACTTTATCTTCCACGTTTGCCGGCTCATTATGAACGTGACCTGGCCAGTTCGTCTTTGGCTCTTTTGTCTTATCGCAGTTGGGAAAAATTTTATGGTTCAATGGCAGATTATGCCCGCGAATGGCTATTGACGCAGAATGCTCTGGAATTGCCTATTTTGTCAGCTATGGATCAGATGGAGCGCGATTTGGCCCGCAGTACAGAGACCGACATGAGTATCTTTACCGAACACTGGCAGACCATAATGTCTAATTATTCAGTAGGTGATAGCTCTGCTCAACTTTTTTCATTTGTCCCTGTTGAAGAAGCCTATCTTTATTTGCCGGAACTTTGGGCTAAACCGCTCACATCAGTGTATCGGGGATTGTCCTTTGTCCAGTCTTTGGCCAGCTTTCCTTTCCGTCGTTATAATCATACTTTAGAAGAAAATTTAGTTCGTTTTCTCAATCTGGAGAACCGCAAAAATCCTTTAACCAGAGCCATGGCGGCCGGATATCTTTCACCATTTACCAATGAAACTTTACGTAAAGCCACTTTTATAGTGGCGGATAAATTGGGACTATGAGGTTTATATGATTTGTTTGGTATTAGCCAGCGCTAATAAAAGTAAACTGATAGAATTTCGCCGTATTGCCCAAAAATATCCGGTCAAGATAATGTTGGCAAAAGATATTGGCTTTGATCAGGAGATTGAAGAACCCTATGGCAGCTTTGCTGAGAACGCTTTGCACAAGGCAAAAACAGTGCATGATTTTAGCAAAAAATCTTACGTTATAGCTGATGATTCAGGTTTATGTGTGGATGCTTTGAATGGGGCTCCGGGCATATATTCGGCTCGCTTTGGAGCTTCAATTGACAGGCTTTCGGCAGCTGAAAGAAATAGCTATTTATTGCAGTTGATGACTGATATTCCTGCAGCAGAAAGGTCGGCTCATTTTCATTGCAGTTTAGCCCTGATAACGCCGCAAAACGAAGAAAAAATATTTGAAGGTAAAGTAAAAGGCAAAATTTTAACTGTTGCTTCCGGTGATCATGGTTTTGGTTATGATCCTATTTTCCAAGCTGACGGTTATTCGGTTTCAATGGCACAGATTCCGGATAATGAAAAAGATAAAATCAGTCATCGCGGCAAGGCTTTTCGTGCTTGCCTCGATTATCTGTGTGATATATAACTGTTTAACATGTGTTGTCCGGCTGCGATTAGAAAAGAGTTATTTAATGACATCAGAAGAATATTATTTAATAAGATCGGATGTTTTGCCTGAGGTTTTTCTTAAAGTGGTTTTAGTAAAACAACTGGTGGATTCAGAAGAAGGACTATCTATCAATGAAGCCTGCAAAAGAGTCAAAATAAGTCGCAGTGCTTATTATAAATACCGTGAAGCAGTCCGTTTGGCTCATATTGACAGCGGCAGCACTATAGGTATAATTTTGGAACTGGAGAATTTAGATAACATCGCTTTTCGGTGTGTTAATACAGTTCAAAAATCAGGTGGGCAAGTGCAATCCTTTCAGGTAAGTGAAACTCAAATGGGTAAAAAACATGCCTTGATTACGGCGGAAACCAGCAGTGATATTGTCTCTCTTACCGATCTGGAGCATCAATTACTTCAGGTTAGCGGAGTCAAGAGTGTTAATATTCTTCGCTGATAGATACAAAAAAGCTAAAATAGTGACAGTTATAACTCTGCTGTGTTAGTCTTTTGCCTGAATGAAGGTAAAATCACCGTTAAAGAAAGGATTTATCAGTGGGATTTCGCTCTCTGTGGGAAGCATTAAAAATTGATAAAGCCCCTAATGTAAGAACTAACAGAGCTGCTCTTTTGCTGCTCTTTGTTATCGCTGCAGTTCTCTATGTCACCGAGCCTTTGCAACCGCCGCTTTTTGCATTTTACGAAGGTTTGGAAGCTTTTCTGACAAAAGGCCAGGGTTTCCCGGTGCCCGGTATGGAGCTGATAATTACTCTGATTAAACAATTACTGTTAAATGCAGTATCCTTGTATTTTATTTTATTCAGTGCCTTAAATTACCTGGAATATAACGATGAGAAAGATGATACAGTCAAAGCCAGTTTAGGAGAGCTTAATTTAAAAATTTCATTACCCGCTACATTGCGCGACTTTAGTCCGGCCAAAATTGCCTGGAAATATTATCCTTCGATTCTGGTTCTTGCACTTGCGATGTTTGGCCTGCAGATGCTTTCCGTCTTTTTTTTAGGAATTCCTTATTATATTGTAGCGACAATGATTTCTATGACTCTGTTTGAACAAATCTATGAAGAACGCAATATCTTTCAGGCAATGGAGGCAAGTACTGCTCTGACCAAAGGATTCAAGTTTTACATTTTTGTTCAGTTTTTTATTCTCAATTCTGTACTTTCACTGGCAGAGAGCTTGTTGCTGAATGTTCTGGCTTCTTCTCTGTGGGCAGGTAGCCTGATTCGGGCCTTTCTGTTTGCCTGGCTGACTTTTGCTATTGGCCGCTTAGCAGGAATAATTTATAAGACAACCAGACTTTTGCATGTCTCCCTGGATGCTTTAAAACAGGGAATGTTCTGACCTGACGATTCTATACTTTTATTATTGAAGAATCAGAAAGGTATTTGCATATGATATATTCAGAATTAAATAACATAATCGAAAATAATAAAGAAAATTTAGCTATTCTAGAACAGTCTCTTTGTTTGGACACAGATAAAGAAGAAATTAAACGGCTAAGCCTTTTAACCCTGGAGCCGGATTTTTGGGATGAGCCTAAACAAGCTTCTAAAATTCAGGAACGAATAGCACACCTGGAACGCAAGCAGAAACGATTCTCCTCGCTAAAATCGGAGCTTGAAGACATAGAAGTTCTCTGCGAGCTGGGCAGTGAAATAGAGGATCCTGATGTAGCGGCTGAAGTAGACCAGGCATTACAAGCTTACAGCAAAGAATACGAGCAGCTGCGTCTGGAGACTTTGCTTTCCGGTGAGCATGACTCTGCTAACGCGCTGGTGACTCTACATGCCGGAGCAGGCGGTACTGAGGCTCAGGACTGGACTGAGATGTTACAACGCATGTATGTTCGCTGGGCGGAAGACCATGATTATACTATTGAACTACTAGACCTGATTCAAGGCGATGAGGCTGGCATTAAAAGCGTATCTTTCCGTGTAAAAGGGGTTAATGCTTACGGTTACATGTTATCCGAACATGGTGTTCACCGGTTGGTGCGCATTTCGCCTTTTGACTCATCAGGAAGACGCCACACTTCTTTTGCCTCCTGCGAAGTTTTACCTGAATTAGACGACACCATCACGATAGATATTAATGCTGATGACTTACGTGTAGATACTTACCGGGCTTCAGGAGCCGGGGGACAGCATGTCAACAAAACAAGCTCAGCTGTAAGAATCACACATTTGCCTACCGGTATAGTGGTATCGTGCCAGAACGAACGTTCTCAATTGCAAAACCGTGAAACAGCAATGTCTATGTTGAAATCGAAACTCTACCAATTGGCACAACAACAGCAGCTGGAGCGGATCGAAGATTTAAAAGGTGATGTTGGTGCGATCGCCTGGGGCAACCAAATACGCTCGTATATATTTTGTCCCTACACGATGGTAAAAGATCACCGCACAGGTGTAGAAACAGGAAATGTTGACGCTGTGATGGATGGAGATATTGACCCTTTCATAAACGCATATTTGGTATTAAGGGCTCAGACTGGCGTTAATACAAATGGGGCAGGGGAAGAAAACTCAGAATAGGTATTTAATGAAGACGAGGTCTTTAATCGGATTATTTGGAGGGTCGTTTGACCCCTTTCATAATGGGCATCTGGCGATGGTGGAAGCCGCTGTAAAAGCTTTTCCGCTGGAAAAACTTCTTGTGATGCCGGTTGGTTTACCACCTCATAAGAGCAGACGTTTAAATTTTTCTACTTTTCGCGTAGAAACGGCCAGACTTGCGACCCAACATTTGCTGCCCCAGGTCAGTGTAAGCGAACGTGAAATATTATCTCAAGGATGTAATTATACTGTAGATACGATTAAGATGTTGCAGAAAGATTATCCTGATATAGACATTAAATTGGTTTCCGGTTCCGATTTTCTCTTTACGGTTGAACAGTGGTATCAGTACGAAAGCATTTTGTCACTGGTTTCTTTTGCTATCGCCTTACGCGGCAATACTGATAAAGATAAAAGTGAAAAACAAGCAGATTATCTGCGTGAAAAGTATAATGCTAAAATCACTTTTTTCCCGATGCAAAAAAGTACTGTTTCAGCAACTCAGGTTCGAAAGTTATTAACAGCATCTGCTTCCGCGAAAGAACTTTTACCCGAAAAAGTCAATAATTTACTGGAGATTTATCGTCCTTATTCTTTTAAGGAAACGTTGGATAGCCTGTCAGAAGATAATTGGCAGCAGTTAAATGACTGTGAACGACGCCTCTTTGAGTTTTTGGGACCCGAACGTAGGCTGCACTCCGTTTCCACCTGCCTCTTATCTTTGAAATTAGCAGCTGTCCACGGTGTATCAGCTTTAGATGCCGGGATTGCGGCTCTGCTTCATGATGTGGCGAAAGAATTATCTTTAAAAGAACAAAGTGAATACGCTAAAAGTTATTTAGGTTTTGAAGAAAGCAATCCTGAACTACGCCACGGACCTGCAGCGGCACATTTGGCAAAAAATCTTTTTGGTGTAAAATCAAAAAATATTCTCAACGCCATTCAGTATCATACTAGTGGCAGGCCCGGCATGAGTCGTTTGGAGAAAATAATCTTTTTGGCTGATAAAATTGAATATGGCCGGCCGTTCAAAAATTTAGAAATAATCCGTTCTCTGGCTTTGGCAGAGGGAGCTGACGATTCTGAAAAAGAGGTTTATCTTGATCTGGCAGTTTGCCGTTGCTTAGAAGAAGTATTTACGGCATTAGAACGCTCAAATCAGGAAATTTGTCCGTTAAGCAAAGAAGCATATAATGTACTAAAATAAGTATAGACAGATGTTACTAAACTAAGAAATGAGGTAAGTGATTGGATTCTGATATAACAATGAAAAAGTTAAACAAGTCAGAAGAAACTGATGCTAAAGATCCAAAAGTACTGCAATTTATTCAAAAGCTACTTGAAACCATTCAAGAGGCGCTGGAAGATAAGCAAGCGCATAACATTGAAATAATCAAGTTGACAGGGCGTACATCTTTGGCAGACTATTTCATCATTGCCACCGCACGAAATTCTACACATTGCAAAATTTTGTCAGATGCGGTGGAAGAGAATGTTTTAAACAAACAGAATCAGAGAGTACGTCAAATAGAAGGTATGGAAAGTAGAAAATGGATTGTGCTTGATTACGGCGACGTAATTGTACATGTGATGCGGCAGGAAGATCGTGAATTCTATAATCTGGAAAAACTCTGGCAAAACCCTTAATCTGCCAAATAGCACGGTATTGACATATAAGTGCAGAAGCGAGGCCACACAGCCTCGCTTTTTTGTTTTATGCTTAAAAAAATTGTAAAGCAGAGTATTATGAATAAGCGTAAACATCTGGATCAGAAAAAAAGAAAAAGACAGAATATACTTTTGGCGCTCATGCTAGCGGTTATTGCGTTCGCTCTGTTCGGACGTTTCATTTTTGAAAAAGATAAGAAACTGGATCCCGCAGAAATCGCACCCGCTACAGAATTGAACAAAGTATATTCGACTACAACAGCACCAACCATGGCACATACATTTCCGGTTCATGTAGCAGGAGCTGTCAATAAACCGGGAATATATTATTTTACTGAAGGTGTAATCGTAAGCGAGGCTATCGATAAAGCAGGTGGCCAAACAACTGATGCTGCTTCAGATATATTGAATTTAGCTCAACTTCTGCATCCACACGCTAAACTATATGTGCCCACCAGAGAAGAAGTTGAGGCAGGTGAAGTTGATCTGACATCGGGCGGTGTGATGAATGACAGCCGGGAGACAACGCCTGGAAAAATAAATCTCAATTTAGCAACAGAAGCAGATTTATTGACTGTACCTGGTATTGGACCTGCAACAGCTTCTGCGATTCTGAAGTATCGTGAAATGAACGGCAGATTTTCACAGTTGGAAGATTTGATGCAGGTATCAGGTATCAAAGACAAAAAATTTGCCAGCCTGGAACCTTATCTGTACATCCCATAATGCGATAAGATAATTTTTAAATTAGTTTAAATTATTAACACCTTTTAAAATTTACAATATTTGACAATGAGCCTTATTATGCGTAAAATCACTAGAGCAACGGGGTGTGGCTCAGGTGGTAGAGCGCTTGGTTCGGGACCAAGAGGCCGGAAGTTCAAGTCTTCTCACTCCGACCATGAGCCCGCAGCTAAAACTGTGGGCTTTTTTTAATTTAAGGAGACACTATGAGTCGCTGTGACGTAATTTTCCAAAATAATATCCGTGAAATAATTCAGAATGGATACTCTGATGAGGATCAGGAAATAAGGCCGAAATGGGAGGACGGATCTCCGGCTCATACTATCAAACGTTTTGCTGTAATTAACCGTTACGATCTTTCCAAAGAATTTCCTATTATGACTCTGCGTCAGGTGTTTTACAAATCTGCAGTGGAAGAGCTGCTTTGGATCTGGCAACAAAAGTCCAATCTTGTAGCAGATCTGAGCACCGGAATTTGGGACCAATGGGTACTTCCTGATGGTACTATAGGCAAAGCTTACGGATACCAACTGGCACAAAAGCACAAGTACAAAGAAGGCATGTTCGATCAGGTTGACCGTGTGCTTTATGATCTCAAACACAGGCCTTATTCTCGACGCATGATCGTTAACATGTTTAACCACAATGATTTATATGAGATGGCTCTTTACCCTTGCGCTTACAGCATGACTTTCAATGTAACCGGCAATAAACTTAATGCCATTTTGAATCAGCGCTCTAATGATATGCTGGTGGCTAACCACTGGAACGTCACTCAATACGCTGTTTTGCTGGCGATGTTTGCTCAGGTCAGTGGTTTTGAAGCCGGTGAGTTTGTTCATGTTATAGCTGATGCACATATTTATGATCGACATATTCCTATTGTTAAAACAATAATCGAACGCCAGGCTTATCCTGCACCGAAACTGCAGCTTGATACTTCTGTCAAGAATTTTTATGACTTTAGTGTTGATAGTGTCTTTTTTGAAAATTATCAGCATGGAGCTCCTGTCAGGGATATTCCCGTGGCTATTTAACTTACAACACCGGAGGTAAAAAGATGAATGCGATCGTTGCCTGTGACTCAAGTTGGGGAATTGGTTACTGCGGTCAGCTGCAGAAGCCGATCTCTGCGGATTTAAAACGATTTAAAGAACTGACCTGGGGCAAAGTAGTTATCTACGGCCGATTGACGATGAAGACACATCCGGGAGGCAAGCCCTTACCCGGACGGCACAATATTGTGCTGACATCTGATCCGGATTTTACGGTGGAAGGTGCTGTAGTTGCGCACAGCGTTCCAGAGGTGCTGCAATATGTCAAAGATTTAAAACAAAACGAAAATTTTACAGATGATGATTTTTTTATCACAGGTGGAAGTTCTGTTTACAGTCAATTTATGCCATATACAAATAGAGTTTATGTAACCCAGCATCATCAAAGCTATCCTGCAGATTGTGATTTTCCCGATCTGGATACCGATCCGAATTTTAAGTTAAGCTCAGTTGGTGAGTGGCAGGAAGAGCAAGGTGCCTATTTCCGCTATCTGACTTATGAGCGCAAATCTATCGCTTAATTTTTTGAAGGCAGTTTTGAGGTATAATCTAGATAGCACTAACTTATCGGCGAGAGAAGGGAAAGGATCTGCCTATGCCTGCATCAATCCCGAAAATAAAACTCTGCAATCTTAAGGATGCTGCAAAACTTCCTGAACTTAATGATAATCTGCTTTGGAGAAGTTTAAGCGAGACAAGAGATTTCATTAGAGACAAGCAATCTCAGGGTATTGATATCTTTCTGTGGTCGGACGGGGATCAGCGCGGATATTTTTATTTGCAAAATCCTATGGCCCAAGATTCATGGGCTATCATTTATTACGAAGATAGAATTATCTCTTCCCGGCTCACTCAATGTATTGCCGAAGCCGTGTTTGCAGAATTTCCGGCATTGTATAGACTGGATTCTTACTCTATCCTCGAAAATCTGCCTGATGAAAATTTCCAAATTAGCAAAGGACAATTTGACAATGATCAGGCTATTAGCGGCCGCAGTTATTTTTCCCCTCAATTTAATCAAAGGCAATTGGCTTTTATTGCCTGGCGCTTTGGTTATATTGCCTTGCTGACAAATCGGGAACTTGATAAAATTTCACGTATTGACTTTGTTCGCCATAATAAAACCATGGATAATTTGATCCGATCCTATGCTCTTTATTACGGATTATTTGAAACTGATGGCGATATCAAAGAAGGTTGGGCTGATCCTGTATTGCTTGAACCTCCAACTGGTTTACAGCCACTTTGCCCGGTTTTGACCCAAGCAGCCACTCAGATCATAGCTTATTTAAAAGGCGAAAAACATGAGTTTACATTCCCGTATAAGCTGGAAGAAGGAACGGCTTTTCAAAAAGATGTCTGGAAGGTTACCAGAAGTATTCCTTATGCTCACATTTTTTCCTATAAAGATCTGGCGCAAGAAATTGTACAGGACGAGAAAAAGGCTATTCAGCTTTCCCGGGCTGTGGGACAGGCTTTGGGAGCTAATCCGCTTCCAATCTGTATTCCTTGTCACAGGGTTATAGGCAAAAACCGTGATTTGACAGGTTTCACTGGTGGTGTGGATATTAAAGATTTTTTACTCAACTTGTAATTCTTGAAATTTAATTAAATAAAAAACAGAGTTCCGGATTAATTCCTGAAACTCTGTCTGGTGATCCACTGGGGGATCGAACCCCAGACCCTCTGATTAAAAGTCAGATGCTCTACCGTCTGAGCTAGTGGATCATGGCTGGGATGGCAGGATTTGAACCTGCGAATGCGGGAGTCAAAGTCCC